>CAZXHW010000292.1:0-9023 GCA_964639915.1 uncultured Heliomicrobium sp. | reverse complement strand
TCGTACTCTTCCACATCGCCGCGTTCGATAATCCACTGTCGCCGCAACGCTGGCAGCCCGTCGCGCACATCACCTTTGAACTGCGGATCGCCCCAAGGGCCACTGGTTTCGTACACACGAACGGGTTCGTTGACTTCAATTTGCCCGTTGAAGCCTTTGGTGACATTTAGACTGACTTCGCGAAATGGCACGCTGACGCCGTCAGCTTGTCCGGCGATGTAAACGCGCTGTGAGTTGGGAAGTTGTGTTTCGGCCGATAAAGATGATGATTGATGATTTGAATTGTTTTCGTTGTTTTTCATGTTTTCCTTTCTTCCTACGACGGTATTAACCGTGTCAGGTTCCAAGGGTCTTCGCCTTGCGACGAACTCTCAGCCGGTTCTTCGGCTCCCCTGAAAGTTGTTGATTAAGTCTATTGACAAGGCCCTCGCGGGCATTTTTGCGGTTTGGTCGGCAAAACTTGGAGCATAAATTTTTGTTCGTTATCAACTCCAGGCTTTATCCGAATCTTCTTTTGCATTAGCGTGTGAAACTGATAAGCCTCGATTTTTATCTCGTAAGTTCCTGCCGGGACTTCAGCTTCAAATCGTCCATCTGCCGGGCTTGGCGTCAAAACTCATTTCCGTCCTTTTCCTGTAATCGTGATTTTTGCTGGCAGGATTACTGCATCGCCTTGATCCACGATCACGCCATTTATCTTTCCAGTTTTCACCACCTGAGCTTCGGCGAAAGCCGATAGTGATGCTAACGCAATAAAAACTGTAATTACGATTTTTCTCATGGGGCGCTAACCTCCTATGCACGACATCGTCCGCAGCGGTTGGATGAACTCTGGGTCATTGATGTGGTGACGCTCTTCTTTCTTTTCGATGGTTGCCGCGATGAATTCAATCAAGTCATCGCGCGTCGCGCCTTGCCGCAACAACGCTTTGATGTTGTGTTCGACGTTGGAAAACAGACAGGTACGGATCATCCCATCGGCGGTCAATCGAATGCGGCTGCAATGGCCGCAGAACGGTTGCGTGACTGGATTGATGAAACCGATTTCGCCAGGCGCTCCGTCTGCAAAGCGCCAACGCCGCGCAGTTTCGCTCAGGTTTTCGGATGTGACGCGCTCCAGCGGGAAAGCTTCGTGGATGCGGGCGCGCGTTTCTTCGCCGGGCATGACCATTTCGCGCTTCCAGACCTTGCCGTTGTCCAGCGGCATAAACTCAATGAAGCGAACGTGAACGCCTTTTGCACGGGCGAATTCGGCGAAGCTGACAGCCTGGTCGTCGTTGATGCCACGCATCATCACGCAATTGACTTTCACCGGGTGCAGCCCGGCTTCAATCGCGGCGTCAATTCCGTCCAGCACTCGATGGAGTTCGTTGCGTCCGGTCAGCAGCGAAAAGCGTTCCGGCGTCAGTGAATCCAGGCTGATGGTGATGCGCTGCAAGCCTCCACGTTTCAATGCTTCGGCGCGTCCACGCAGGAAGTGCGCGTTCGTTGTCATCGCCAGATCGGAAATGCCTGGGATTGCGCCAAGCCGTTCGACCAGACTTTCCAAATCGCGTCGCAGCATCGGTTCGCCGCCGGTCACGCGAAGCTTGTTGACGCCAAGCGAGACGAACACTTCTGCCAGCATGATGATCTCTTCGTAAGTCAGGATTTCCGGCTTCGGTTTCCACTCCATCGCTTCGGTCGGCATGCAGTAAAAGCAGCGGAAGTTGCAGCGGTCGGTGATGGAAATCCGCAAATCCCGAATGGCGCGACCAAAACTGTCTTTAAGCACGATTGAATTCATAGTTGCTTGCCTTTGGATTTGTCCGGCAAGTATTCTACCAGCCACAGATCGAATGTCACATCGCCACCCAAGGCACAAAAGGAACCCGATCAATGTCTGAACAACTGGAATCGAAGATCGTTGCGCGGTTGCGCGAAGTTCTTGGCAAAGATGCTGTCGCCAGCGACGATGCTGAACTGATGGTTTATGAATGCGACGCGATGACTACGCACAAGTCGCGCCCTCTGGCCGTCGTTTTCCCGCGCAACACTGAACAGGTTTCGTGGATTGTCAGGTACCTTTCCGAAAACGGCATTCCGTTTGGGCCGCGCGGAGCTGGTACGGGCTTAAGCTCCGGCGCGATTGCCACCGGCTGCGAAAAAGGCGAACGGTCCGTAACCATCGAAATGGCGCGAATGAACAAAGTCCTGGAAGTGGATTACGCCAACCGTCGCGCGGTCGTTCAGCCCGGACTGATCAATGTCCGGCTGACCCAAGCCGTCGCCGCGCGAGGGTACCATTACGCGCCTGACCCTTCGTCGCAAACTTCTTGCACCATCGGCGGCAACGTAGCCGAAAACGCCGGCGGCCCGCATTGCCTGAAATACGGGGCTACGACGAATCACATTCTTGGGCTTGAAGTAGTGTTGCCCACTGGCGAAGTGGTGAACTTCGGCGGTGCCGGAGCCGATGCAATTGGTTACGATTTGCTGGGAACTTTTGTCGGAAGTGAAGGCACGATGGGAATCACGACCAAAGTTACAGTGCGGCTGACGCGCAATCCGCAATTGGTGATTACTCTGCTGGCTGACTTCCTGGATTTATACGACGCTAGCCGAGCCGTTTCGGCAATCATCGCCGCTGGAATGTTGCCCGCAGCGCTTGAGATGATTGACATCGTGACCATCAACGCTGTCGAAGATTCGATTTATGCCGCCGGATATCCGCGCGATGCAGCAGCTTGTCTGATTATTGAGCTTGATGGTCTGAAAGCCGGACTGGACACGCAGGCCAAACTTGCGACGGAAATTTGTTTTCAGCATAACGCCCGCACCGTTCGCGAAGCTCGCGACGAAACCGAACGTAAAAAACTCTGGGCAGGTCGCAAGGGAGCTTTCGGCGCGCTAGGCAGAGTCAGCCCCGATTTGCTGGTTCAGGATGCCGTCGTCCCGCGCACTAAACTTCCTGAAACGCTGGCCGGGATTTACGCCATCGGAGCCAAATACAAATTGAAGCTTTCGACGGTCTTCCACGCAGGCGACGGCAACCTGCATCCAAATTTGAATTACGACGGACGCGATGCCGACGAAGTCGCCCGCGTTCATGCGGCCAGCAAAGAAATCATGAAGTTGTGTGTGGACACCGGCGGCACGATTACCGGCGAACACGGCGTCGGCGTGGACAAGATTGATTATATGCCGATGATTTTCGATCAGGCTTCGCTGGACGCGATGCTGGCAGTGAAAGGTGTATTCAACCCGTTGGGACTTTGCAATCCTGGCAAAGCCATCCCGACTCAGAAAATGTGCCGTGAGCACAAAAAAGGCTTCGAGCATCTGTTGGCTGAGTAAGCAGATGATCAGGCGCTATGCGGCGCTTAATTCCTTGAAGAGCCAGGCACGAGCCATGCTCCATTCCCGCTGCAAGGTGCGCAGGGGGATTTTCAGAACTTCGGCGGTTTCTTCTTCGGTCAGGCCGCCGAAAAAACGCAATTCGACAATTCGGCCTTTTTGTTCGTCAAAGGTTGATAAGGTGTTCAGCGCATCATTCAAGGCAATGATGTCTGCGGTTTGCTCAGCGGCAGCGGCTCCGGCCTGTGTCAGCGAAACCAGCATTGCGCCGCCGCCTTGTTTCAATGCTTTGCGCCGCCGTGCGTGATCTACCAAAACACGCCGCATCATTCCTGCCGCCACGCCAAAAAAGTGCGCGCGGTTTTGCCATTCAACATTTTTCCAATCAATCAGCCTCATCCAGGCCTCGTTAATCAGTGCAGTCGGCTGCAACGTGTTGCCCACGGATTCACGGCGCAGATAGGCTTCGGCCAGACCGTGCAATTCGCGTTCAACCATCGGAACCAATTGCTCCAGAGCCGCTTCGTCGCCGTTGTTCCATGCCAGAAGAAGTTGCGTGACTTCGTGAGTGCCGGAAGCCATTTCTTTTAACCTGCCTTGATCGTGATGTGCTTGATTGGATTCGCCACGCCAGTGATGTGCGAGCTTATTGTGAATCTATCACAGCTCTTTCACCAGAGCCATTTTCCAAGCCGCAAACGCTGAAAATCCTGACTTAAAGAATTCACCATTCAAGTCATCAAAAATTATTTCCAGGATTTTTTGAATCGTTGGCGGGTTCTGAAATCCTTCTGCGCCTTACCCATGTGAAAGCATAGAAAACGAGACTCAACGAAGTGGGGTGGATAAACCATCATTCTGGCTGCCTTTGCAGCTAATAACCCAACAAGGAGAATCCCAATGCAACAACACAATTCACTCACCAAAATCAGCCTGGCGCTCGGCTCGTTAATGCTGGTCCTTTTTCTTGCCCTTTCCATCTTTGGGCAGGACATTCTGAAACCACAGCTTTCGCGCGTTTCGGTCACACAGGTAAAACCTGAAATGTGGGATCAGTTTTTGGAGTTTTATAAAACCGAAACGCTGCCCGCGCTCAAAAAAGCCGGAGTCAAAAGCTCCCAAGTGATGCAATCGTCCGGTCCCATCGGGAACAGCTTTGAACTCAGAGTCGTGCAGAGCATTGATAGTCTGGCGCAGTTCGACGAAGGCAGTCAGATGCAAAGAGCACTCGGCCCGGAAAAATGGAAGGCTTATCAGGCCAAACGGCGCGCGATGATTACAGGGCAGAACGCTTACATCATTCGATCAATTCCCGAAGCCGCGATCATTCCCAACGGCACTTCGAAGCTGTTAGTGCGCCGAGAGATCAGCGTCGCGCCGGGACGTCGGGATGATTACGAGAGCTATCTAAAAGACGTGTTGGCGGTATTAAAGAAGACGAGCCTGAAAGGCCACCGAGTCAGCCGGCTTCTGCTCGGAGGCGATCTCAATCTTTACTTTCAAGTGGATTCGTTTGATTCGTTCGCGGAGTACGAAAAGTTCACAGCAGAACTGCCCAAAATCGAAGGCTACAGCAAATTGGCAAGCCGAACGGCGGGCGTTGTAATGCACACAAACATCTCGGTTTACAGCGCTATGCCGGAACTGAGCATTACGCCCGCGCCAACACCCGTAACCGCGAGCAAGTAGCTTCTTAAAGATGGGTTTCTCAGTCAAAAGAGCAGGCTGCACTACGTCTCGTCGGCGATAGCTGCGGCCTGCTAACTTTTACGAGCAGGCTCTTTCTAGTGTTGATTATTGTAAGCGGCCAGAAGTTTTGCGGGAGCGGCGCGTCGCCAGGATTCTGTGATTAACTTGCGCAGGTCGTCTTTTTCAACCGTCGAAAGCCTGACCAGCATATACGGCCAGCAAGCGTAATGGTCGGTGATGTAGAAGGTCTCCGGATTGAGCTTCATCAAGGCTTCGCGTTCTTCGATGGAAATGAGGATGACGACGGATTCGCCGCTTTGATGAAAGCGAACGAACAATTTGCCTCGGACTTTGAAGGCGGGCGTGCCGTATGAAGTGCTTTCTTCGGCTTCAGGCAGAGCAGACGCAAGCTCGCGAACGGTTTCCCAAGTAGCTCCTTTCGCTTTGCGCGCGCGCTTCATGGGAGCTACCTCAGTCCAGGTCAAGTAGCGAATCTGAGTCTGCTTTGGTTGGCGACGCAACAGCAACTGCTTCGGGCTGAGTTTGCTGTTTGACCAGTTCGGCGACTTCTGGCGCAAGTTGCGAAGCCAGTTGAGCCGTCAGTTTTTCTGACAATTGAGCGACGACACGGTTGACGATTTCGTCAATGACGGTTTGCGGAATGACGGATTCGCTTGGCGCGGCAGCAGCAATGACTTGAGGCGTTTCGACTTGCGGCGCGGGTGGCCAACTCAGAACGTCATCCAAATCTAGCACGTGATCCAGGTCGCCTGTGTCGCCGCGTTGCACAACTGGTTCGGCGGCGGCCACGACCGGGACTTCGACGGGAACGGGTTCTGGCGGCGTCGAGATGACTGGTTCTTCAACGGAAACCGGTTCTGGAATCACAGGCGCATCGTCAAGCACTGTTACATTGGGTTGAGTGACGGAATCGGTGAGGTCATCAATGAGCAGAACCGGCTCCGGTTCAGACTCTGAAACCAGCGGTTCTTCTTCGATGACAGGCTCAACATCTACCAGCGGTTCTGGTGCGAGCAGGATCGGTTCGGGTTCCAGGTCAGCCACAGTTTCCGCTTCCACATCGTCTTCGATGTCCACCATTGCTTCGGCTTTCCAAATATCTATTTCCGGCGTTTCAGCGACGGGTTCCGGGACGGACTCAACGACGGAAGCGGCTTCTTCAGCGGGTTCGTCCGGAAAAGGTTGCGTTGGGCGGATGGGGACAACGGGCGCAGCTACGACAGCGGCTTCAACGACAGCGGCCTTTGGCGGTTCAGGAGCCTGGACTTGCGCGGCGACATTATTCAGCGAACCGGTGGCGAATTTCGGCGGATGGCCTTCGAGCAAAGTTTTAACCGTTGTGATTAAGGTGCGAATGGATTGAAACGGTTTGGTTAAATGCTTGTCGGCTCCGATTCGGCGAGCGCGCTCTTCGTCAAACGGTTCAAAGGCTGGAACTAACAGCACGACGGGCGTGTCCTTCATATCCGGATGGTTTTTGACGTATTCGCAAATGTCGTAGCCATTTTTGCCAGGAATAGAAACATCCGCCATGACCAGCGCCGGGCGCATATATTGCAAACGGTGAATGGCTTCGTCTCCGTTGTTGACGGTTAGAACGTCCACGCCTTCGTCTGAAAAAGTCAGGGTGATGATTTTCTGTACTGTGACGCTGTCGTCAGCTAGCAGAATCTTAAAGCCCACAGGAACCTCCGAACGGATGCAATAAAAGATTAGGACACCACTTGCGCGAAACTTACCATAAAGAAACAAAAAACACGAAGAGTTTCTAAGCTCTTCGTGTTCTTGCGTTTCCGAGTCAAGACCGGAACTAATTTTTAGCTTTCACGGGTTTATTTGAAAATGCCCAAAAGCCCGCCTTTTTTCTTTTTCTCTTTTTTCTCTTTTGAATTGCTGGACTTGCTCTTATCGGCTTCGGATGGAGCCGCAGAAGGAGCGCTTCCATTCGGCGGTGTTGTTACCGCTCGTTCAGGAACAGGCTGGTTGGAAGTCGCAGGATCTACAATTCCTTTGGTGCTGGCACGCACGGAACGAGTGCCTGTCGCATTTTGGGAATCCGAGGGTTTCCGCAAAGCTTCTTCTTTAACTTCTTCTTTTTCGTCGCCTTTCTTACTGAGCAATACCCCATCTCTGGAAATGTCTAAACCATTGCGGCCAATAATCAAACCGAACTTGCCCATCATACCTGGGCGTTCAGGCGCGGGGTTGTCATTCGCCGGAGCCGGAATCGGTTTGCCAAGTTTTTCCAGATACTCTTTGCCCTTTTTGGCAAACTCGCTATTCGGGTAATCGCGCACCAGGCGATTGAAGTATTCTGTCGCCTCTTCGGGTTGTTCCTGTTCGACCAGGGAAACTCCAAGCAGATAAAGCGATTCATCGTAATAACCGAAGAGCGGATAGTTTGTGATGATGTCGCGGAGGCGGCTTTCCCCGGCTTTATAGGCTTGACGATTGTTGAGGTAAAACTTGGCGATGGTCATCTCATACAATCCAAGCACCTGTTGAACGTCTTGCTTGTCACGCTGAATCATTGGCAAGACGTCTGATCGAGCGCAGCTTTGTTCAGCGGATAAGAGTTGCTGATAAGCCTTTTTGGCATTGGTTGCGTCGCGGTTGTAAGCACCCATTTGCCGCATATAGGACTGAGCGATCTTGTGTTTGACGTCGCAGATTTTCGGATGCGTCGGGAAGTATTGGGCAAAATCTTTGTAACCGCCGATGGCTTGTTCCAGATTGCTGGTTCCGCCTTCCAGGTAAAACGAATCCGCAATTGCCAGTTTTGCCAAGGGCAAATATTCGCTGTCTGCGTAAGTCGTGATCACCACGTTGTACAGCAACCGCGATTCGTCATACCGGCCTTTTTGGGCTTTCGTCGTTGCTTCTTCGTAAAGCTCTTTGTCGCGTCCGGGAATCGCAGCGTTTTCATTTTTGACTTTGTCCTTGCCGCCGCAGGCTGCGGCGATCAGGGATAACGTCGTGATCAGAAAAATCGCTAAGGTCTTCAATCTCATAAAGGACTACTCCATCCTAGCTAAATGCCCCAGCTTATCCCGCAGAGTGACGGGCCGCCGAAACAAGTTTTATTAAGCCAGCGCTCGCTCGCTGGCCGGTGTCAACGCTGCACTGAGCAATTGTCTTAGACTATCAGCCGGATCAGGTTTGCCAAACACGGATGATCCGGCAACCAAAATTTCCGCTCCGGCAGCAACCACAGCCGCCGCGTTTTCGATGCTTATACCACCGTCAATTTCAATTCTAGCGCGCGAATTGCGGGATTGAATCATTGTTCGCAACCGGCGCAATTTGTCCAAAGTTGCAGGAATGAATTTCTGCCCGCCGAACCCAGGATTGACTGACATCACTAACACGTAATCAATGTCGTTCAGAACTTCTTCGATCATTACCAATGGAGTCGCGGGATTCAACACCACGCCAGCCTGGCAACCCGCCTGATGGATATAACCGATGGTGCGGTGCAAATGATAAGTCGCTTCGGGATGCACTGAAATCATATTGGCTCCCGCAGCGGCAAATGCGCCAATGAAATTGTCTGGGTTTTCAATCATCAGGTGCGTATCAATTGGCAATTCCGTTGCCTTTCGCACCCATTCAACGATAAAGGGACCCAGCGTCAGATTCGGCACGAAATGCCCGTCCATCACATCAACGTGAATGTAAGCTGCGCCAGCGTGCTCAACGGCAGCGATTTGTTCGCCCAGCCTGGTAAAGTTTGCCGATAAAATTGAAGGCGCGATTTCGACCATCTGGTAATGAGTAAATTGGCGAAAACTCCAAAAACTGAACGCGTCACAAAAACTATCTTGCCGGGTAAGTTTCACCTAGCGCGCAGCATTTCATCTATCTGAAGGTTTTGGCGTCGGCGAAGCTTTTCGCTCTGGCGTCGCGGACGGCGATGGTTTTGGAGTTGGTTTTGGCGTTGGGGGCGGTGTCGGTGTTGGAGTCGCCAAGCCGGTGCT
>CAZXHW010000291.1:0-9029 GCA_964639915.1 uncultured Heliomicrobium sp. | reverse complement strand
CAACTACTTCGCCTGGCTGAAAACGAATACGATTTATTCATCACTGCTGATAAAAACATTCGTTACCAGCAAAATTTGACTGATCGCAAAATTGCAATTCTCGTCTTGTCTACCAATCACTGGGAAACTATCCGGGCAAACTGCGACAAAATCATTGCAACCGTCGAGGCAATTACTCCGGCAGATTTTGTCGAGTTACTGCTTGACTGAGGAAGCTTATGAATCAACCGCGCACCATCCAAAGAATTTTTCTGGCCATCTTCGCTTTGTTCATAGTCGCGTTGTTCGTGTCCCCGCTGCGGCAAAACGCCACCGAAAAGACTGCGGAAGAGCGTGGGTTGTACAACCTGACGCACAACGCCTACGACACGCCGCGCTTCAATCGGCAGTTGCTTGAATTGGTTTCAAGAGCCTGGGAGCCAGAATGGAAAGCCAGGATCAATCCCAAAGATCCGGATTCGATTTTGAAACTCGCCTTTGAACGATATGGATTCAGCCAGGCGACCTGGGACAACAAAGGCGGGCCATTGCAGTTCCTGGTCAACGACAAAGGCATGTGGGTGCAAACCTGTATGCTCTGCCACGGAGGCCGTGTGCCAATTTCCGGCGAAAGCAAGATCGGCATGCCCAACACCGAACTGGACATGCAGACGCTTTATGAAGACGCCACCAAAGCCACTGGCTTGAAAGGCCCGTTCACGTTGACGTTTGGACAATCGCGCGGGCGCACGAACGCGTTCATTTTCAGCCTGGAACTGCTGCGCCGCCGTAACGAAGACCTTTCTCCGCGCAAAGACCCTGTACCGATGGGCGATTATGCAGATTTCGATATTGATCCTCCGGCGTGGTGGTATCTGAAAAAGAAAACCGCGCTGTATGCAGACGGCGGCGTCAAAGGCGATTTCAGCCGCGCGATCATGCAGTTCACGATGGGCGAATCGGACGGCGCAAAAATTCGTTCGTGGGAGCCGGATTTCAAAGACATTCTGGCCTATCTGAAATCCATCGAAGCGCCGAAATATCCATTGCCGGTTGACGCGAAGCTGGCTGCGGATGGCAAACAAGTCTTCACCAAAACCTGTGCGGGTTGCCACGGAACTTACGGCACGGACAGCAAATATCCGAACAAGATTGTGCCGCTGGAAGTTGTCGGCACCGATTCAATGCGGCTGACCAAACTGACCAAAGAATTTCGCGACTATTACAAAAAAACCTGGTTCGGTAAAAGCGGCGAGCAAGGCTACGAATATCCGACCGGTTACGTCGCGCCGCCGCTGGATGGCGTATGGGCTTCGGCTCCGTATTTCCACAATGGTTCAGTCCCGACGATTTACGGCGTGCTGACTGCCGAAGCGCGTCCGAAATACTTTCGCCGCATTGGCAGCGCGAAAGATTACGATTCAACGGATGTCGGCTTGAAAATCGAACCGCTGAACGCGCCAGCGCCCAAAGATGCTCCAGGTGAAGTTCGTCGCCGCGTCGTAGACACGACGATTCCGGGCCTCAGCAATCAGGGCCATCCATTTGGCTTCAAGCTGAGCGAGAAAGAAAAACGGCAAGTGATCGAATACCTGAAGACGCTTTAACTGTCGCTAGTGGTCAAATTCCTGAGGAGTCCATGTCCGAATCTGAAAACCAAATCGCTCGGCCAACCATCGCGCCCTACAATTATGTGATTGCGGGGATATTGCTCGTGATGGGACTGATCTTCGGCTACTTGATGAGCCGCTCTAACGCCAGCAAGGGCAAGCTGAGCATGAAGATTGGATCGGCTTCGGTGGATATGAACGTCGAAAATGATCTGCAATCAATGAAGGCGTTGATGGACAAAGTTTTCAAAGACGAAAACTCCAGACGCGAAATGACCGCATTGCTCGGCGAATTCCATAAACTTTATCCGGTAACCGATCCCAAAATCGTTGAAGAGATTTCGAAACTCTCTCCGGAAAATCCCGTCTCCAAAGGGCTTCAAAATTTATGCGAACGCCAAAAAGGAGCCTTTGCCAGACAACTGAACGAAATCCGGCTCAGTTTCCCACTGAATGCCCAGTTTCGTGATGACGAAGCGGTGGTGTGCAGCGGCAGCGATTTTTTCGGCAGAAGAATTGTCATCTATGACATGAATGAGGAAAAAAGCGTGACGCTTTCGGCCACTCGGTCACGCCCTTGCCAGCTATCTTCGCCGGAAGGAAGCAAGGAAAGCATTCAGATTACAAAAGGAGCCGCAAAGGAACTGTTCGGGGCTGATCGGTTGAACAGCCTGAACATGTTTGAAAGAGGCCTGGCAGGGATTGCGACCAATTGAAAACAGCCGCTACATCAAGCCATGCAATATTGGTACAGCCAAAAAGAAACCACAGATGAACACGGATCAAATTTTGTGGACACCTGTGTTCATCTGAGTGAATCAGTGTTCACCCGTGGTTAGTGGTTTGTCTAAATATTGCGTGTTCTGATTTAGAGCCGTTGCAGCAAACGCCGTAGATTGCCTCCGAAAATCGCCTGCGCCTGTTCTTCGCTGACGCCAATTTCCACCAAAGCATTCACCTGAGAATAAAAAATTGTTTCGTGCCAGCCGCGCGGGAAGAACGAAGAATCGGTTCCGAACAGCAATCGTTCGTGTCCGACAACTGCCATCGCTCGTTTGAAAACGGTCGGCAAATCAACCGGCGCAGGTTCGTAATTCATCCACTTGTTGCTGCTGGAAGTATCAATGAAAACATTCGGGCAAAGATCAGCCAGCATCATCGTTTCGCGAAACATTCCCGCGCCGAAATGCGGCACGATAAATTTCGCTGCCGGAAATTCCGCAGCCAGTTTGTAAATGTCCAACGGGTTAGAGCGCCGCATATCGAACGGAGATTTCAAGCCGAGCTTTTTTCGGATGCCAACCGACAAGGCCCCACAATGCACAAACACCGCCGTGCCGGGTCGTTCGCTGGCCAGAGCAACAACCGCCCGCGCGCCTTCGCTTTCGGCAATGGAATACTGGTGCATTGCCGGAAACAGGCAGGCGACGCGCAAATTCAATTCGTCGAAAGCTCGCGCTGCGCGTGTTTCCGCGTCCGGCTTTGTGGGATCGAACATGAACGCGCCGAAAATGCGGTTGGGATTCGCCGTTGCTGCAACGGCAATAGATTCTTCATCGCCGGGCAAACTGGCCATCATCATTGCTGCCGCAATTTCATAGCGATCAAATTCCGCTGTCCAAACCGCCGCAAATTCAGCCGGGTCTGCGGGCGGCATGACAAAGCCTGTCAATTCGCCAATGCGGGGGACAGCGTCCGCAGAATTCTGCAATGCCGGAACTTGCGCAGCCAGAAGTTGAAAAAAGCGATGCGAGAAAAAGTGCGTATGGGCGTCGAAGATTTCGATTTCGCCCCAGGGAGTATTCTTTTTCATGTTCAATGTTCCTCGGAATCAAACCAGCCGTAAGAGTGTTCGAACTGGTTTCTGGCGACAACCTACTCTTTCTTCCCTTGCACTGGCAACATTGCGCTCAACCTGCAATGTGTAAGTTTCCGCAGCGCTGAGAAATTTCCCCTGCACGGTTTGAGGAATCCTGCTGAAAAAGAGCCATACTTTGCATTTGAGCCTTCTTCTCGTCAGCCAAAGCGTTGGAACAACAATTGCTGACGCCATAGACGCAATTCTTAGTTCTACTCGTTTTCAAGCTTAATCAAACACTCCGCCAGCAATCATAGACTCCGGACTCCGCCTAAGCCCGGCGCTTAGGAATTTGGTTTATCCAGGGAGGAAATCATGCCAGCCGAAACCTTTTATGAGGCAGTGCGGCGCAACGGCGTTTCAAGGCGAGACTTCTTGCGGTTTTGCGCAACCACCACTGCGTTCCTGGGACTAGAGGGAACCGTCTTGCCACAAGTCGTCAATGCGCTTGAAACTCAAAAACGCCCGCCTATTTATTGGCTCAATTTTGCCGCCTGCTCCTGCTGTTCGGAATCGCTGATCAAATCGTCGCATCCGCTGGCTTCTGATGCGCTGCTCGGTGTGATTTCGATGGATTACATGGAAACCATTCAGGCGGCGGCAGGCCATCAAGCCGAAGAAATCGTCCGCAACGGGATGAAGGAAAATTACGGCAATTACATTCTGGCGGTGGAAGGTTCCGTGCCCACTGCCGATGGCGGCATTTATTGCACCGGCGGCGGACGCACCGCGCTGGAATCGTTGACCGAAGCCGCCAAGGGCGCAAAAGCGATTTTGTGCGTCGGCTCCTGCTCTTCGTTCGGCTGTGTCACCGTTGCCAGACCCAATCCCACCGGCTGTCAGCCTGTTCACAAACTGATCACAGACAAACCCGTCATCAACATTCCCGGCTGCCCGCCGATTCCCGAAGTGATTATGGGGACGATTGTTCATTTGGTGACGTTTGGCACGCTGCCTGTGCTGGATCGGTTGCAACGTCCGCGCGTGTTTTACGGCCAACGCATTCACGACAAATGTTATCGCCGGGCGTTTTTCGACGCCGGAATGTTCGTTGAAAATTTCGACGACGAAGGTGCCCGCAAAGGCTGGTGCTTGTATAAAGTCGGATGCCGCGGGCCTGTGACGTACAACTCCTGTTCAGTAACGAAGTGGAATGACGGAACCAGCTTCCCGATTCAGTCGGGGCATCCTTGCCTGGGCTGTTCGGAGCCGGATTATTGGGATCGCAACCCGCTGTATCAGCACGTCGCGGATGTTCCGTTGCCCGGTTTTGCCACGGCGGACACGATTGGCGGCATTTTTGCGGGCGGAGTCGCTGCGGCCACCGTCGCACATCTGGTTGCTTCCACCGTCAAAAAGGCGACGCACAAGGACGCGCCACCGGAAACCACCACGTCAGGAAAGGAGGAATAAGCCATGTCACAACGAGTTGTTGTTGATCCCATCACACGCATCGAAGGGCATTTACGCATTCAAGCGGTCGTCGGTGACGACAAGGTTATCAGCGACGCATCCAGCACCAGCGCACTGTTTCGCGGAATCGAAATCATTTTGAAAGGCCGCGACCCGCGCGAAGCCTGGGCGTTGGCGCAACGCATTTGCGGCGTTTGCACGTTGGTGCATGCCGTGACTTCTGTCCGGGCAGTCGAGGACGCGCTTGGAGTTGTCATCCCCAAAAACGCCAATCTGATTCGCAACCAGATGATGGCCACGCTGCAAGTTCACGATCACGTGGTGCATTTTTATCACCTGCACGCGCTGGATTGGGTGGATGTGGTGTCGGCGCTAAAAGCTGATCCGAAAGCCACGGCGGACCTGGCGCAGAAAATTTCCAAATGGCCAAAATCCTCTATCGGTTATTTCACCGACACGCAAAACAAGCTGAAGAAATTTGTCGAATCCGGCCAGCTCGGCATTTTCGCCAACGGATATTGGGGACATCCGGCATACAAACTGCCGCCTGAAGCCAATCTGATGGCGGTCGCGCATTACCTGGAAATGCTGGCGTGGCAAAAAGAGATCGTCAAAATCCACGCAATCTTTGGCGGCAAAAACCCGCATCCAAACCTGATCGTCGGCGGTGTGCCGTGCGCGATCAATCCCAATCATCCTGACGCCATCAACATAGACAAGCTTTCTTTGGTCAAATCCAAGATTGACGAAGCCATCGAAGTCGTCGAACAGGTTTACCTGCCCGACTTGATGGCCATTGCTTCGTTTTACAAAGACTGGGCGAAATGGGGCGCAGGATTGAGCAACAAGGGAATTATGGATTACGGCGATTTCCCCACCGTGCCCGGCGACAAGAAATCCGACCGCTGGAAAGGCGGCGCAATTCTGAACGGCAACCTGAAAGAGATTTTTGAAGTTGACACGAAAGACCCGGAACAGGTTCAGGAATTCGTCGCGCATTCCTGGTACGAATACTCCGGCGGCGACAAAAAGGGCTATCACCCCTGGGACGGCGAAACGATGCCGAAATACAGCGGCCCGAAACCTCCGTGGGAATTTCTGGAAATGTCGGACAAATATTCCTGGATGAAAGCTCCGCGCTGGCGCGGCCATGCGATGGAAGGCGGCCCGCTGTCACGGATGCTGTTGGCATACGCGCACGGTGACGAAGAAGTGAAATCCTACGTGGACGAAGCCTTGAAAACTCTCGACGTGCCGGTAGAGGCGCTCTATTCCACTTTGGGCCGAACGTTGGCGCGCGCGCTGGAAACCAAACGCGCCGTTTATTTGATGAAAAAGCTCCACGAAGAATTGGTCGCCAACATCAAAGCCGGCGATTACCAAACAGCCAATACTGAAAAATGGGATCCGGCGACCTGGCCTGAAACCGAGATGAAAGGCGTGGGAACGTATGCCGCGCCGCGCGGCGCGCTGGCGCACTGGGTGAAGATCAAAGACCGCAAGATTTCCAATTACCAGGCGGTCGTGGCCACAACCTGGAATGGTTCGCCCAAAGACCCGACCGGTCAGCACGGCCCGTTTGAAGCGTCGCTGATCGGAACGCCGGTTTACGATCCCAAACAACCGCTGGAAATCCTGCGAACGATTCACTCGTTCGACCCTTGTCTGGCTTGTTCCACCCACGTGCTTGATGCCCAGGGCAACGAGATCGTGCAGGTCGAAGTGCAATAGGAGGGCACACAGTATGGCAACCAAAGTCATTCCCTCTACAGTAAAAAGCATCAAAGCCATTTCCACCGACCGCGCCGAACATACCGTGCGCTATTACATTTGGGATCGCGCCGTTCGCGCCGGACACTGGATCAATGTCGTCTGCTTGATAGCGCTGGTGTACACCGGCTTTTACATTGGCGGGCCTTTCTTCCGGCCAAACGTGGACGAGCCATTTTTTGCCAGCACGATGGCGACGATGAAAAACGTCCACTTTCTGGCGGCGATTATCTTTTCGGTCAATGGATTGTTCCGGTTGTATTGGTTCTTTGGCGGAAAAACGTATCGCCAATGGTTTCGATGCCACATCTGGCAAGCTGGGTTCTGGCGCGAAGTCGGCTGGAAACTGAAAGAGTATTTGTCGTTGCGTTACATCGGCAAATACGCGCCGACGCTGGATCACAACTCGCTGGCATCGCTGACGTACATGCTGCTGTTTCTGGCGTGCGCATTTATCAGCGTGACGGGATTTGCGATGAAAGGCGCGATCAATCCTGACGGATGGCTGAACGTCTTTTTTGGCTGGGTCATCCCCTTCCTGGGCGGAGAATCCAGCGTGCGAATGCTGCATCGGCTGGCGATGTGGCTGATTTTGGGCTTTGCCGTTCACCACATCGGCTTTGTCATTTATTACGAAGTCTTGACCGAACGCGGGCTGATTTCTTCCATCATCACAGGCTACAAATCGCGCCCGGAAAGCTGGGAAGAAGATCACAGCCATTGGGGGAAAAAGTAATGAATGCTGTGGTGCTGGGCATTGGAAATCCTTTGCTTGGCGATGACGGTTTCGGTGTCGAGGTAGCGCGTCAGTTGAAAGAATCGCGCGGCCTGGACGCGATTTGGGACGGCGTTGAAATTGTGGATGGAGGTTCGCAGGGGCTATACCTGCTGCCGTATCTGCAAGGCCGTTCGCACATCATCGTCGCCGATGCGATTGCCTTCGGCGGTCAGCCGGGCGAAACCGTCAAACTCAACGCCGCCGACGTACCCGCGCGGTTGCAAATCAAGATGTCCGAACATCAGGTCGGATTCAACGAAGTGCTGGCGTTGCTGCAATTGATGGGAGAAACGCCGACAGAATTTTTGTTTTTTGGCGTCCAGCCGAAATGCAACGAATGGGCGGAACCAATGACTGCGGAAGTCGCTGCCGCAGTGGCTCCCGTCGTCCAACAAATCACAGCGCACGTGAAACGCTGGAGTCAACCTCATGGAACTGATGAATGCTTTGCCGCTGCTCAATGAAATTCAACGCGCGCTGGAACGGCTGCGCATTGGCGGCGAAACTCGCACCATCAACATTTTGAATTTCCCGCTGACCAACGACGATTCCGCGTTGCTGGATGAAGTGCTGGGACGCGGCCAACTGACTGTCAAACTGGGCGGTTCGGAAATCACCTTCTGGCAGGAAGCGAAAGTTTCCGGCGTGTGGTGGGGCGAATACCGCAACGCCAATGGCAAGCTCACATTGCGCACCATTGAAATTGCCGCATTTCCACAGCTTGCCAGGGCGCAGCCCGAAGATATGGACGACGGCATTCGCCACCTGGCCGAATCCATTGCCGCGCAAACGGCGGCACAACCGATGCCAACGCAATTACCGGATCGCAAACGCGAGCTGCCGGTCCTGTCCATTGCCGGAGTTTGACCATGCATGAAGCCGCAATTGCTCAAGGAGTGTTGGACCTGGCCATTCGCACAGCGTTGCAAAACGGTGGCGGGCGCATCAACCGCATCAAACTTCGCTTGGGCGAATTTCGCGGCGTTGTTCGTGAAGCCCTGGAATTTTCTTTTGAAGTGATGAAGCGCGGAACGCTGGCGGAACAGGCGGAACTGGAAGTCGAAACCGTCAAATTGCGCGTTACCTGCGTTCAATGCGGCGAGTGCGAATGCTCTCCGCGCGATTACAACTTTTTCTGCCCAAACTGCGGCGATCCGTTGCAGATCATCGCCGGGCGCGAAATGCAGATGGAATACGTGGATATGGAATAACTCACCTTTTTCCCACGAAGCCACACGAAGTAGACACGAAGAAAACCTGGCAAGCTGCCTTGTTTGAACGCTCTTTTGAGCCTGTCGAAAACGTTTTTTCCTTCGTGATTCCTTGTGTGACTTCGTGGGAGGTCAAAGGTTGAATGGAGTGCTTATGTGTCAGGTAAAAGTCGAAACCAACATCCTGGAATTCAATGACGATCTGGCGGCGCATAATCGCCAGCATTTTCGCGATCAGGGTTTGTTCGTCGTAAATTTCATGTCTGCGCCGGGCGCGGGCAAACCCACGCGCTGACGAAAGACTTTGAGCAACCGGTCATTCGCAAGCGACAAGTAATGCGAATGAACCTGATCGAATTGCTGCTTGAGCTTGCCGCCCGTCAGTCGTACTGCGCCATAGGGAAACTCGC
>CAZXHW010000290.1:0-9038 GCA_964639915.1 uncultured Heliomicrobium sp. | reverse complement strand
GCAGTTCCGGCCCAGGAGCTTCGCGGCCTGTGATTCGCGGCTTTGACGGCGACCGTGTGCTGGTGGCGCAAGACGGAATCCGTTCCGGTTCCTTGTCTTCAACCTCAGGCGATCACGGTGAACCGATCAATGTGCTTTCGGTTGAAAAGATCGAAGTCGTTCGCGGTCCGGCGACACTGCTTTATGGCAGCAACGCCATTGGAGGGTTGGTCAACGCCGTCAGCGGCCATGAACAGCAACATGAAGGCTTGCACGGATACTTTTCCGGCGTCGGAGCTTCGACACAGAATCTGGGCGGAACCAGCGCCGGACTGGAATTTGGCAAAGGCAAATGGCTGGTATGGGGAAATGGCGGCGGCCAAAAAACTGGTGATTACAGTTCGGCGCTCGGCAAAGTTTTGAACTCCGGGTTGCGCAATTATGATTTTACCGGCGGTAGCGGCTATTTCACCGACAAGGGCTTTTTCAACGGTAGTTATAGCTACAACAACAATCTTTACGGCGTCCCGTATGACACCAGCGAAGCCGATCCGGAAATTGCCAAACTGGATATGCGCCGCCACGGTCTGCGCTTGAACGCAGGGTTGAACGATGTAGGAGCCGGGTTGGAACACGTTCACTT
Organism: uncultured Heliomicrobium sp.; assembly: GCA_964639915.1. Classification (GTDB taxonomy): domain Bacteria; phylum Acidobacteriota; class Blastocatellia; order RBC074; family RBC074; genus RBC074. Next base: position 8,416 of record CAZXHW010000290.1, on the reverse strand, counting down.
GACGTTTGATTACACCGATTACAAACATCAGGAACTGGTTGGCGGAACGCCCGAAACTTCGTTTTTTAACAAGACCTACTCCTATCGCTCCTTCTTTGAACAAAAGGCCGTTGGGAAATTAACCGGCAGCTTTGGTGTTTCAGGCTTCTATCGTGATTTCAAAACCGTAGGCGATGAAGTCCTGGCTCCGCCGACGACGCAAAATTCCTTTGCGGCTTTTGCGGTCGAAACCGTGGATTTCAAACGTGTGGCATTGCAGTTTGGCGGGCGAATTGAGCACAACGGTTACACTCCGGTCAGTTTATCGGGATTGCCTGACCGTTCGTTCACAGGATTTTCAGGTGCTTTGGGCATACGCATTCCGCTGTGGGAACACGGGGTTTTTGCGGCCAATTACGTGCATTCGTACAGAGCGCCTTCGCTGGACGAGCTTTACAACAACGGGCCGCATCCGGGGAATTTGACCTTCGAAATCGGGAATCCGAACTTGAAACGCGAACGCGGCGATGGCATTGATCTTTCCTTACGCCATTCCTCTGAACGGTTTCGCGCCGAAGGGCATTATTTCAATTACAAATTTGGCGATTTCGTGTTTCTGGCTCCGACAGGCGATCAGCAGGACAGCTTGCCTGTGGCGAGATATAGCCAAGCTGATAGCCGTTATCAGGGAGTCGAAGCCGATTTGAGCATTGGTCTCAGGAAAAACATCTGGCTGAACAGCGGCCTGGATTACGTCAAGGCCGAACTGACTGACACCGGAACGCCTTTGCCGCGCATTCCGCCTATGCGCGGAAGGGTGGGCGTGGATTTTCAGCTCGGAGCATTCCGGTTGAACCCCGAAGTCGTAATGGCGCGCGATCAAGATCGCTTGTTCACGAATGAAGAGCGAACGGCGGGTTACGGCATCGTCAATGTGCTGGCTTCATATACCTTGGCGCAAAAACATGCGGCACACATCTTTTCGGTGAATGGATTCAACCTGGGCAACAAGCTGTATTTCAATCACTTGTCATTCATTAAAGACATTGCGCCGGAAATCGGTCGAGGCGTGCGGGTAAGTTATACAGTGCGGTTTTTCTAAAGGCTGAATCGGTACCGCGCGCGTTAGCAAGCGGGTTTCCGTGGCTGGCAAATTATTGTAGAGACCCGCTCACTACAAGCCTCGGCACTGACTTTCAGGCAAATGCCAAACTCATCTGGCGTTCGTTTTTGAGAACTTCGATTGTATCGCCGGCTTGTACGGTGCCGCCTTCGATAATGCGGGCGAGTTGGCCACATTGGCCGTAAAGCCGTTTTGGCAACCGATTGTCTATTTTGGAGATGCTGCGGCAAGGCGTGCGAGCTTCGACAACTTCCAGCAGTACTTTGCCGATGCGAAGCTGCATTCCGGGTTTTAACGAATTCAGTTTGATTGATTCAGTGAAAAGGTTAGCGCTGAGTTGGCTTGGCAAGGGCGTGAACCCTTCTGCCAAAAGCTGTTCGAAAGTTTCTTTGGCAAACAGGCTGACTTGGCGGTGCTGGTCACGGCCTGCGTGACGGTCTCCGCGCAGGCCGTGATTCGCAATCAGTTCGGCGGAGGCGACTTCGGTTTTGCCTTCGCCTTTTTGTTTGCCGACGTAAACGCCGACGATTTTTCCAGTCAACGAATTCATCTTTAAAAGGCGGACAAAACGCTCCGCTTCCAGGTTTAGTACGCCGCAATTTCGTTGATGACCTTCAGCACATCTTCGATCTGCGGCAGGATCGCGTCTTCGACTTCCGGCGCATACGCGACAAAACAATCCAGCGCGCCAATGCGCTTGACCGGAGCATCCAGGTGATCAAAAAGATCGCTGGCGATGCGCGCGACAATTTCAGCGCCGTAACCCCAGGACATCGAATCTTCGTGAGCGACAATCACGCGGTTGGTTTTTTTGACGCTGCGTTCGATGGCGGCCCAGTCGTACGGATTCAGCGTGCGAAGGTCAATGACTTCCACGTCAATTCCGTCTTTTGCCGCCTGCTTTGCTGCAACAAGCGAGCGTTGGACCAGCGCGCCATAGGTAACAATGGTCAGGTCTTCACCTTCGCGCACGACTTTGGCTTTGCCGAACGGGATCATGAAGTCGCGGCCGGGGTATTGGCTCTTGTTGTAAGTCTGGCGGTACAGATGTTTGTGTTCCAGGAACATCACCGGATCGTCCGAGCGAATCGCCGTCCGCAACAAACCATTTGCGTCCAGCGCGTTTGACGGCATGACGCCGCGCCAGCCAGGAATCTGAGTAAACATCGAAACACCGGATTGGCTGTGGTAAATCGAACCGCCTGTCAGATAGCCGCCAATTGGCACACGAACCACCATCGGACAGGTCCAGCTATTGTTGGATCTCCAGCGCAACAAGGGAATTTCGTCACGCATCTGCATCATGGCGGGCCAGATGTAATCGAAGAACTGAATTTCGGCCACGGGCTTCAAACCACGCGTAGCCATTCCCATCGCCCGTCCAACGATATTGGCTTCGGCCAGCGGAGTGTTGAAAACGCGGTCGCTGCCGAATTTGCGTTGCAGGTTGGCGGTGACTTTGAAAACGCCGCCTTTGCCTTTCACTGCATTCAGGACGTGAATGCGGCTGGCATCCGCAACGTCTTCTCCAAGGACGACGATGCGAGGCTCTCGCTCCATTTCTTCGTGCAGGCAGCGATTGATCAAATCAACCATCGTAGCTTCGTTGCCGCTCAGTTCAACCTGGCTTTCAGTGTCGAATTCCGCCGAGGTCGGATCAACATCCGGCGAATAAACATATTTCAGCGCAGAGCTTTTCGGTGGTTGCGGAATCGCCAACGCCCGGTCGGTGGCGGCATTGATTTCGGCATCAACTTCGTTCTGCAGACGTTCCAGTTCGTTTTGCGTCAGCACGCCTTCACGAACAAGGAATTTTCCAAGTTTGGTTATGGGATCTGTAGCGGCGTCTTGGGCGCGCTCTTCTTCAGTACGATATTGCGTTTCGTCGTCTGACAGCGAATGCGAATAAGGGCGAATGACGTGGGCGTGAACCAAGGCCGGACCGCGGCGTTCGCGGCAATAATCAATTGCGCCTTTCAGCGTGTCGTAGCTTTCAAACAGATCCGTTCCGTCACATTCAGCAATGTACAAACCCGGAAAGCCCGTCAACAGACGGGAAACACTGCCGCCTGCGGTCTGAACCTCGACCGGTGTGGAAATGGCGTAGCCGTTGTCTTCGATCAAATACAGCAGCGGCAATTTCAGGTTGCAAGATGTATTCAGCGACTCCCAGAATTCGCCTTCGCTGGTGGCGCCGTCACCCGCCGAAACATAAACGACCTCATCGTGTTTGAACTGACTGGCGCGGTCTGTGATTTCCTTGATCAGCGAATACCTGTACCCGGCTTCTGCCGCGCCCGTGGCTTGCAGAAACTGCATCCCGGTGCAGGACGAACGTCCGACCATATTGATGCTCTTGCTGCTCCAGTGCGAAGGCATCTGGCGCGCGCCGGAAAACGGATCGGTTTCGGCTGCGACGGCGGCCAGCAAATGTTCATAAGGCGTTGTGCCAAGTTGCAAGGCCAGCGCCCGGTCGCGGTAGTAAAGATAAAACCAATCATAACCAGGTTGTAGCAACATCCCGGCTGCAGTTGTGACTGCTTCGTGGCCAGCACTGCTGATCTGGAAAAAGATTTTATTTTGTCGCTTGAGCTGAATTTCTTTGTCGTCAATTCGTCGCGCGGTGTACATCGTGCGGTAAGCGCTGACGATGGTTTTCGGTTCTAGCACTAGACGGCGTTCAAACATAGTTTTGTTCACCATAACAGTCTCAGGCCTCCTAAAGAACGACGAAGTATTACAGCTCGGCTTCAGGGGAGGTTATTATGTGTGCTGTTGATGAAAACTCTCCGGTAAATAAAAGTCCGTATTTGATTCGCAAGTTTATACACGGCTCTTTCGTTGCGCAAGGTGAGTTTTCTATGCGAAATTTGCCATCTGGTAATACCTAAAGAGAGTCTGCAAAGGCGATCATTAATGATTCAGGAGAAGGAAATGAAGCTGAATGAAGAACAAATCAATCAACGTTTGACCGAAACCTCAGGCTGGCGACGGGAAGGAAATGAGATCATCCGTGATTTCAAATTGGCCGATTTCAAATCAGCAATGGCATTCGTGAACCAGGTCGCTGAAAAAGCTGAAGGTATGGATCATCACCCGGATATCCTTATTCACGGCTGGAATAACGTCAGGCTCAGCGTGATGACTCATAGCGAAGGCGGCTTGACGGCAAAAGATTTCCAACTGGCCGGGCGAATCAACTCATTGGAGTTTTGATATGTTTGTGGAGGACCTGACAAAGGCTCTCAACGCGCTGAACATTTTGAGCGCGATGATTACGCCAGCAGTGTTGATTTCGGCTTGCGGCACGTTGGTCTTTTCGACTTCGACGCGGCTGGGCAGAATCGTTGACCGTGTTCGCGTTCTGACTCACGACATTGAAGAGTTGTCGAAAGACGAAGGCACAATTGACTTTCCGGAAGAGCGGCTTGCCGAAGTCGAACGTCAGTTATTGATCCATGCGCGCCGCAGCCGGTGGATTCAACAATCTGTGACCAGCTTTTACATTGCGCTAAGTTTGTTTGTCGCGGCAATGGTTGCTATTGGTTATGTGGCCGTGTTCAAGCAAGCCGGCTGGATGCCGAATGTGCTGGGAATCGTTGGGACGCTGTTTTTGTTTTACGGCTGCATGACGTTAATTGCTGAAACGCGGCTGGCATTGCGTGCCATCAATTCCGAAATGGCATTTACATTGATATTGCGTACGAAATATCAACAGCATCGTTCGGGCAGGACTGGTCAGCTTAGCCCGGACGCTTCACAACTATTGAGGGAAACCAAATGAGTTTGCTGACGCAGGGGCAGGTGTACGCGGAAATTACAAAGGCGCAGGCGGAAAAACGAAAACTGGCCGTCGCCACGATTGTCACGACTGCTGGTTCAACACCTCAACGGACAGGCGCAAAGTTACTGGTTTACGAAGATGGCCGAATGCAGGGCACGGTCGGAGGCGGTTGTGTCGAAGCCGATGTTTGGGCCGAAGCGCGCGAAGCCATGCACGAAAGCAAACCACGATTGTGCAAATTCACGTTGCGCGATAACCCGGATGTTCCGCCCGACGAAGAAGGCATGGTTTGTGGCGGCGAAATGGAAGTTTTCATCGAGGTGTGGACCTAAAAGAGGTTTAAAGATGCTAACGGCAAAGGAAATTTCCATTGCGATTGAACGGGCCTTGAGCGAAGGCCACCCGCTGGCCATCGTTTCGTTGATGACTAACGGCGACCAAGCCGTCGAACAAATCAGGTTGTTGGTTGACGCAGAAGGAAAGCAGGTCGCGGGAACTTTGGGCGACGCTGCGCTAGATGAACTTGCCAGCCGTCACGCGGTTTCGCTGATGGCCGATGACAAAAAAGAAATTGTTGTCGTTGGAAGCGATGAACTGCCAATTGGTGATCTTCGGTTGCTGTTTGAAATTTCGCGGCCTCCGCTGGAACTGGTTGTTTGCGGAGGCGGCCACGTTGGCCAAGCTGTCGCGGTTGCTGGCCGCTTTCTAAGTTTCCAGGTGACTGTGATTGACGACCGCGCAGATTTTGCTTCGCGCGATAAATTTCCGGATGAACAGATTCGCTTGATCGCCGATGATTTCGTTGCGGCGTTGCAGTCACTGCAAATTACTCCGGCGTCACACATTGTTATTGTTACGCGGGGGCATCGCCACGACGAAATCTGTTTGCAGGAAGTCATTGCCAAACCGGCGCGCTACATAGGAATGATTGGCAGTCGTCGCCGCACCACCACCATCCGCGAACGGCTGAAGCGCGAAGGCATCGCCCCGGAATTGCTTCGCCGGGTTCACGCACCTATCGGTTTGGACATTGGCGCGCTGACGCCAGAGGAAATCGCTGTTGCCATTCTGGCTGAAATTGTACTGACACGACGCGGAGGAACAGGAACACCCAAAAGCGCTGAGGGCCCAATGGCGCGTGCCCGTTGATTCGGCCTGCAAAAGATTTATTGAATTGGCAACGGCTTGAGCTTTCGGTTAGTATTGCGGTGGTTCAGGTCAGCCACTAGATGGTTGAATCAGTTACATAACAACAAAAAATAACAATCAAAGAGAGAGAGGCGATTTTGGAAATGGATAATACTGTTCAACAGAATGTTCAGGATGCGTTCTTGAACAATCTTCGTAAAGACCGCGTCAACGTAACGATTTATCTAATGGGAGGAGTGAAACTGACTGGCAAGATTCGCAGCTTCGACAAGTTTTCGCTTGTGTTGGAATCGGGAAACCTGGAACAGTTGATCTTCAAACACGCGATTTCCACAATTTCGGTTCCGCGCGGCAGCTTTCATCATCCGCGTCCAGAAGGGTTTAGCCAACATAGTTCCGGCCCGGCCAGTTCTTCTAGCTCTAGCGGCCCGGCTTTGACGCCCATCACTGCTCCGCCCGCTGGTGGCGGTTCGGCACCGTCTTCCGGCACAGCGGGAAGTGCAACTTCCGGAAGCTAAATTAACCACCCTGGCATTTCAAAACAGAGCTTCAGTCAGAATCAAACAACTGACTGAAGCTCTTTCTGTATCCCAAACGGCAGCAGTGGCCCAAACGGCAACATTGGAATGAAGAACATAGGACTTTGCGGCGCGCATCGCACCGGAAAAACCACGCTGGCACTGGAGCTTGCCCGATTGACCGGCAAGCAATTTGTCAGAACCCGCGTGACTGAAATTTTCAAACAGCACGGGCTGCACGCCGCCCAGGAAATGGATTTTGAAACGCGGCTGGGCATTCAGTATCGAATTCTGGAAGCTTGCGAAAGCGATTGGCAAAATGCCGGAACAGATTTTGTCACTGATCGCACGCCTGTGGATTTTCTGGCCTACACGCTTGGCGATGTGCAGGGCAAAACTACGGTTAACCAGAGGGATTTTGACCACTACCTGGAACGATGTTTTGAACTGACCAATCGGTTTTTTGGGTTGCTGGTCATTTTGCAGCCTGGGATTCCATTGGAAGCCGCCGAAGGCAAAGCCGCGCTAAACCAGGCTTATATTGAACATATCAACAGTTTGGTCATCGGACTGGGCAACGATGAACGAGTTCGGTGCGAAGTCGTTACCATTCGCCGCAATGCCACTGATTTGGACGAACGCATCCGCATTGTGTCGGAAGTTGTAAGCCAATTCGACTGAAGCTATTATCCGCCCGCTTGATCGGCCCGCGTTTGGCTGGTCACTCCCAATCACAAACTCATCAATTGAATACACGGAGGAATTATGCGGCCATTCACCCTAAGAATCTGCTCGCTGCTGGTCTGTGTTGCGTTTGCATTCACCGCGATAGCCGTGGAGTGGTCACGCACTGCCAAGGCTCAACAGCAAGAGGCGAAAAAAGATGATCCAAAGGCAGAAAAGAAAGACGAGCTGATTTTGAAGCCGGAAGGCAAGATCTCGTTCACGACGGACGAAGGCACCTGGATGTCGCTGGATGTTTCTCCTGACGGGCAAACGATTGTTTTCGATCTGGTTGGCGATGTTTACACCCTGCCCATCGGCGGCGGCGAAGCGAAAAAGATCCTTGGCGACACATCGTTTGAATCGCAGCCAAAGTTTTCACCTGACGGCAAACAGATCGTTTTTATCAGCGACCGCAGCGGAGCCGAGCAGTTGTACGTTTGCAAGCCCGACGGCAGCGACGTCAAAGCCATCACCAAAGGCCGCGGCGCTGGAATGTTGATGTGGGTATCGCCTTCGTGGACGACGGATGGCAATTACATTCTGGCGTCGAAATCCGAACGTGGCATCGGCACATTTCACGTGTACATGTTTCATAAAGATGGGGGCAGCGGCGTCAGCGTAGGTCCACCGCCTCCAGCTCCGCCGACACCCGGTCAGCCTGCGCCTGCGGCTGGCCCACAGTTGAACAAAATGGGAGCCGTTGCTTCGCCCGATGGACGGTTCATTTACTGGGCGCAACGCACGGGAGCTTTCAGTTACAACGCGCAGTTTCCACTGTGGCAGATTGTTCGTTTTGACCGCGATACCAGCGAAACTTCCACAATCACGAATGCCCAAGGCAGCGCCATGCGCCCTCTGCTTTCACCCGACGGCAAGCACATGGTTTACGCCTCGCGCTGGAAAACGCAGACGGCGTTGCGCGTGCGTGATCTGGAAACCAGTCAGGAGCGCTGGTTGATCAACGGCGTTACGCGCGACGACCAGGAATCCCGCGCCACACGAGACACCTTTCCCGGCTATGCGTTTTTGCCGGACGGCAAAAGTTTGATTGTGCCGATTGATGGCAAAATCAAACGCGTGGATTTCGCCACCGGCCAAGCCACGACGATTCCTTTCACCGCCAAAGTTGATGTGGAT
>CAZXHW010000289.1:0-9054 GCA_964639915.1 uncultured Heliomicrobium sp. | reverse complement strand
CCGAACAAACGTCCGATGATTTGTCGTCGAATAGAAATCATCTGGCACCACACGATCCATTGGCGCTGGCTTGACCGTCACGTCGTGGACCTGTTTTTGATAACAGCCCAGTTCGATCAGCTCTTCCAGCGTTTTGTTCAGAACCTCTTCGGTTGGCGCGATGACACGCAGTTGCAGATGAGAGTACTGATCGTTGGTGCGGCCCAGATTGAAGTCCATCACTTCATAAACCGCGCCGCATTCGATGACGCGATCCATGACCTTCGACAAAATCTGCGAATCAACCAGATGGCCTTCGGCCTCTACGATTTCGGTGTATTTCATGTTGGAGTTCGAAATTTCAGGGTCCAGGGTTCGAGATCACTTGAACGTTCAATCTACCGAGTCAGACACAATTAGTCCAGCAGCCAAATCAGCGCTTTCTGCGCGGTTTTACAGCTTCTCAAGAATTGTCATCAAACGGCAGTTTTGTCTGGCCGCATGCCTATATGATTGTTACAATCGCCGTGTATTCACACCTTTTTAGCACCCGGTTTTGCGTAAAAGAAATTGGAGCCGCATCCAAATTTATAATTTGGAGAACGCGCCATAAGTACATGCTTTTCCAAAGTTGAACACACAGTCCTGATGTTTTAGGAGGAAGATATGTTGGTTGCTTCATTTGCGAGTGGAAGCAGATTCCTGTCAAAACCATTTGTCGCGTTTTTATCGTTTATTGCTTGCTTGATGGCGATCAGCAATCCACTCGAAGTATTCCGTGCGGCAACAGTGTTTGCCCAGGGCGGCCCAACTACGTTCACCATTACAGGCATTGTTCGTGACAAGAGCAACCAGGGTGTCAGCGGTGTGCGAGTTACCGTGACCGATGAAAACAACCTTCCTATTTACACCGGGTTTATTGATTCCAGCGGACGCTTTACGGTCAAGAACCTGCGGCAAGGAAGACACGTTTTACGCATTGAGACGACTGGAACCCCTTACGAAGAATACTCCCAGGCGATGGAGCTTCAGTCGCTGCGACAGTTTGGTGGAAATGAAATCATCCCTGTGGACATCATCCTAAAACCCAAAAGAGGAACCGAGCCTTCACCTCGCGCAGGTTCTGTCTTTGCTCAGGATGTGCCCAAAGCGGCTCGCAGTGAGTACGAGCGCGGCGTCAACAATTTGAAAGGCAATAAACCGGACGCAGGAATTTCCTGCCTGAAAAAGGCTTTGGAAGTTTTTCCGGATTATTTCGATGCCCTGGAAGCGCTTGGAACAGAATATGTGAAAGGCAATCAGCATGAAACGGCTCTGCCCATCTTGCTTCATGCGGTAGAAGTGAATAAACGAGGAGCAAGAAGCTTGTACGCCCTTGGCGTTGCCTATCTAAGGCTCAACCAACTGAAAGAAGCCACTGAAGCGCTGGAAAAAGCGGCGCAACTTGATTCCAACAATCCCAACACGCAAATGATGTTGGGGCTCGCTTACGGTAACAATCATGCAGCCGATAAATCCGAAGCAGCTTTCAGAAAGGCATTGCAACTTGGCGGTCCGGCGGCGGCAGAAGCGCATTACTACTTAACCGGGCTGTATAACAAGCAGGAGCAATATCGGAAAGCCTGGCAAGAGCTTGAACTTTTCCTGAGGGAAGCCAAAGACCTGAAAGACCCACAGCAGATCAAAGCCATGATCGCTGCGCTGAAACAGAAAGAGAAAGCCCAAGCAGCCGGGCCCTCCACTCCAAACACTTCTGTTTCTCAACCTGTGAATGAAGCAGCTTCTTCGCAACCTGCAGTGACGACTTCACCCACAATAAACACTACCAGTGTTAGCCCCAACGATTCAGCAGGACCAGCCGTCGAACGCACGACGCCCGAATCTATTGCGCCAAAATCCGCTCCAATTGCCGCTCCACCAGCAGCGGAACCTATCGCCGTTCCGCCCCTTCCGGCTGAATACGTCGAATTATTGAATCAGGCAACTGCCAATGGACCGATACTGCATAAGCAATTGCTTGAGTACACATATCAATTGAAGAAAACGCACCGTGTGCTTAACGAGCGCGGCAATCCGACGCAAACGCAAGAGCAAGTCTTTGAAGCCTACCCGGTTCGCGGAGAACACGTGCTGATTTTGCTCAGCCGTGATGGCATCACTTCCAAAAGCTTGTCAGATGATCGAAAGAAGGCAGCGAAACAGCTAGAAGAAGCCGAACGGCTGCGCAACAGCAAAGATGCTCAGGGAAATAGCCTGGAAAAGAGCATTAATGGATACGTTTCGGCTGGGGTGACAGGCTCGCATCAGGGCAGAACCGGTTATGTCTCCATTGATGTTTCAGCAGTTCTGCAATCATGTGAATTTTTCTCCCCACGCGTTGAAAAGATCGGGGATCGTGAAATGGTCGTGCTCAGCTACCGACACCGTGCGGGAGCAAAGCTGGATCGAAATCATGCTTACGTCGCAGGACTGGTCGGCACCGTTTGGATTGATCAAGCTGATAAAGTTTTGACTCGGCTGGAAGGATGGCCCGCTGTGGCGGCGGCATTTGATTTGGTTCAAACCACCGCTCCACACGATGAAGCTGCTTTGATCTACCAACAAGCACTCCAACCTGACGGAACCTGGTTCCCAAGCGTCATACGAATGAACGCGGGTGGCCGGGCAAACCTTTTCGATGGATTGAATTGGGATGTTGTTTTTGAATTTAGCAACTACCAGCGCTTTAACACCAGCGGCAGCGAAAAGCTGAACGACCCGCAAAAACCCAAACCATAACGCCAGAGAATCGCTCTTCCCCAGTCAAACGATTTCCATTGGAAGGCAAGTCATGGCTATTGTTTTTTTGTTCAACCTTGCGCTTTCTTTCGCTTCTTTCCAGAGTTTTGCAGTTCTGGGGACTGTCCGCGACCAAAGCGGACAAGCTGTCAGCGGCATTAGAGTCGCAATTGCCGACGACAACTTTCAACAAATCCGAACCATTCTGATTGACGCGTCCGGGCGATTTACCATCCGGGCGCTCCCACCGGGACGCTATACTTTTCGAGTTGAAACCACCGGCACGTTGTTTGAAGAGCAGTCTCAGGTTCTGGAACTTTACTCTACAAGAAGACGCGCTGGCAGCACGGAAACCTTCTCGATTGATTTCGTCCTGAAGCTGAAAAGGTCCAAAACCATGGCTCCTGTCGGCATCATTTTTGCCCAGGAAATTCCCACCGCCGCCAAATCGCAATACGAACGAGCCACCAATTATCTGAAGAATGGCGATTCTCAGCAGGCAATAACTTCACTTAAAAAAGCGCTAGAGCTTTTTCCAACCTACTTTGATGCGCTTGAGTTGCTAGGAACGGAATACGTCAAAGCGGATCAGTTTGAAGACGCGTTGCCTCTGCTCACCAGAGCCTTGGAAGTAAATCGCAGCGCACACAAAAGTTTATATGCTCAAGGTGTTGCCTACCTAAGGCTTAACCATCCGAACGATGCGATTGAATCCCTGAAAAAATCTGCCGAACTTGTTCCCAGTAACCCCAACGCGCCAATAATGCTGGGGTTGGCTTATCGTCAACTTCAGGATTTCAAACAGGCTGAGATTGCCTTCAAGAAGGCGTTACAGCTTGGCGGAACGGCAATGGCCGATGCGCATTTTTATCTGGCCGGCTTGTATGAAAAGCAGGGGCAGTATTCTGAAGCTGTACGCGAGTTGGAGCTTTTTCTAAAAGAGTCCAAGAACAACAACAATGCGGCACAGATCAAGTCCTTGATTGAGAAATTGCGTGAGAAGGCGAAAGAGAAATCAAAGCAATAAGGCTTCAAGTCTAAAGCGAAGCGTAAAACTTTTAGATGCGATAAGCGGATGATTAACGAAGATGAATTCGCCAGACGGTGACGTACCTTCACATCAATCCTGAAAACCTAGTCTCAATTTGACTGGCTCGATTTAGGCTAAGGCCAGTTTCTTATAGAAGAAAACCAGTACCTTACAAAAAGCAGAAAAGGCCGCCAAGTCAATGACTCAGCGGCCTTTTCCAGTTCTGCTAACTTCTTCTTGAAGAAGAATTAGAAGATGAAGTGAACACCCAGACGAATCTCACGGATTCCTTGGTATTCGACGGGCAGGTTATAGAATGGGCTACGCGGCAGCGAAGTGGCTCCCACTGCGGCACTCGCATCCTTGATGTACAGCGAAGGATCGAAACCCGTAAAGAACTGCTGATCTGTCAAAGGCAAGCCCGCGCCTGGAGCGCCAACCAGAAGATTGCCGGTGCGATTGATACGCACATTGTAACGAACAGCAGCAGCCTGGTTGAACAGGTTGATGACATTCGCATCCAGCTTGAGCGTTTTGCCTTCAGAAAGCTTGAAGGAATGCGCCACCAGAATGTCTGTTTGCGTCACAGCAGGAGTGCGGCCCAGATCGTTACGGCCATTGAAAAAGACCGGAACGACTACCGTCAGCTCAGAACTGCGTGGCGTGCCGCTCTGGATGTATTGCGACAAAGACAAGGTCGTTTCGCCGCCGCCCCATTTGATCGGATAAGCGCCGAACATTTTGAAGACGTGTGGACGATCTGTGTTGAGCAAGCCAAAAACGTTGTTGCCCTTCGAATCGAAGTTGCCATACGGCAAGTCGAAAGCGCGGCTGACGTTCGGCTGTGAACGACCGTTTTCGTCGGAACTGGCCAAACCAGAATAGTTACCCCACAAACGGCTGTAGGTGTATGACAAGTTGTAGCTCAGTCCTTTGACCCAACTGTCGTTGCTGAACCGGCCATCCAGGCGAAATTCAACACCGTCGTAGTTGCGAACAGCTTTCGGGTTCAGCGCTTGACCTGGTTTCAGGTTAAGTTTGACGCCGTTCAATTCATTAATGCTGGTGCTGCGCTGTCCATAACCGGGGTTACCGATTACGTAGATTTCGCTCTCATCAGCATCAAGGATACCGATGTCTTCGATTGGGTACAGCAGGCGATTACGCGTGTAGCGCACTGAAGCCACCATATTGCCCCCGAGCTGATGCTCAGAAGCTACGGAGATAGCGCGCGAATAGGTAGCGTGAATGTCAGGATCAATACCGTCCAATTCACCTTGGGCATTAACTGGCACTGAGCGATTATCAAAACTGACAATCTTCACACCAGCCGCACCCGGATTCTGCTTGTTTAACGAAGCGAGCTTGGTTGGGTCATCCAACTGGTAAACATGTGAAAACCAGTAGTCACCACCAAATGAGCTACGCGCCAATTCATATTTCAAAGTGTCGTAGAAGTGGCCATAGCTGGCGCTGATTTTCCACTTGGAATTGCCGAGCACATCCCAGGCACCACCAAAACGCGGCGCGAGTTTGTCGCCCCAGCCGAAACGGATTGGGTTCGGGATTGCAGCGCCATTCGCAGCAGTCTTGGTGAACGGAGGCAGGAATTCGTTTTCCAAGCGCAAACCAGCATTGATGGTCACGCGCGGGTGAATCTGCCATTGATCCTGAAAATAGAAGCCTTGGTTGCGGCTGTTCGCACCATTGTTGTGACGAACGCCGTCCTGCCAAGTGTAATAGCCATAAGCGCCGCGGCGATTTTGAATGGTGCCACGGTTGAAACCTTCACCCCAGTTGACGGTGAATTGGCCATTCGGGAAATCGTCAATTACGACGTTGGCAATGCGGTTCAGCGCATAACCACCCTTGAAAGTGTGCTGTTGACCGAAGAACCGGGTGATATATGTGCCGTCCAAGTAAACGTTGTGACGGCTCAGAGTGTCTTTGACGACAGTGAATGGATTAGATGTATTGGTGAAACCTGCAGCACCAGCCAAGTTCGCCGGAACCGGCGGATTTGTTTGGAGCGAGGTATTGGTGTTGTAGATGATTTGCGCAACAGTCGGAAGACCGTAGGTGTTTCCTTTGTCGTTGGTGTACTTGTAACCGTAACGAGCACTCACGATGAGGTTCGGCGTAACGGTGTAAGTGAACGACGCGGTGTAAGCTTGCGCAGGAGTGAAACCGCCCTGGATTGACTGATCAGTCAGAGGTTTTGCAACCTGTGGGTCAGCGCCTTTCAATGTGCCTGTGACACGAATTGGTGTCCAGATGTAGGAAGTGTTGATCTGAATCTTCTGCGTCGGAGCGTAATCAAGACGATTAATCGCATAGTGACGCAGGATCCGGGTGGTGGTGGTTTCCGCTCCGTTTGTATAAGGAATTGAACGCTCTGCGCGGCTCAATTCAGGGAAGTATCCGCTGAAGAAGTGCAAGCGCTCTTTCAGAATTGGACCGCTCAGCGTGTAGCCGGGGAAGAATGTGCGATAGCCATCTTCTTTTTGACGGAAAAATTGAGCAGTCGTAACGGCTGCGGGGTTGCCGCGCCAGAATCCACGACCAGCTGAATTCAAAGCCGCACCCGTGAACATCAAGGCGCCTTCGCCGTGGAACTGATCGGCACCGCTCTTGGTCACAACGTTGACCACGCCGCCGGTCGCTCCACCGTATTCCGCTTCAAAACCGCCGCTCTTAACCTGCACTTCGCGCACAAACTCGAACGGGATCGCGCTTTCACGTCCCAAAGCAGCATTGCGGACGTTGGAAACTTCCACACCGTCCAGGATGAATTGGTTTTCAGAACCGCTACCACCGTTAACGGAATATCCGCCAACGCCGCCTGCGGGGCTGTTGCCATTTGTACCGGAGCCGCCAAGATAGCCTGCGCTTCCGGCACTGCCGGCGCGTGGGTCGAAAATCACGCCCGGCGCGGCTTGCAACAGCGTGTTGAAGCTGCGGCCTTTCGGCGTGTTGTCAATAAACTTTTCGGTAATGTTGGTTGCCGATTTGCTGGAGGAAACGTCAATCGCCTCTGATGAAGCGCTGATGGTGACCGACTCGGTCACATTGCCAGCGGAGAGCGCAACATCCAAGGTCAATTCGCTACCGAGGACGACGCCAATGTCTTCATTTTTAATTGTTTTAAAGCCAGCCTGGCTAACAGTAATTGTATAAATACCTACCGGCAGTTTGGGGAACCGATAACTGCCCTCTTTGTCGCTGGTTGTGTCAATGGACCTTACCAGGGCGGGACTGGAAGCAGTTACTTTAGCACCAGGAATGGAAGCGCCTGTGGGGTCCTTGACCGTTCCTTTAATGGCTCCAGTATTCTCCTGGGCAAATGCCAAAGACGCACTTGCGAGAAGAAGAACTGCTCCGAACAGAATGGTAAGAATTCTGTTTGCAGAAAGTTTTGATTTCATCTTGGATTTCTCCTACGTTGGGGTTGATAGCATGCGCCGAAAATTCTAATTACCTCGTCGCCCTGCCACACACATAACTATTACATTCCTCAAGGAAATTTGTCCCCTCAGAATGCCATTGCCAAAATTATTGATTGCCTGAACTATTGAGACTATGAGTACAGCCTTGAATTCAGAAAGTAAACTTGAAGTAAGTCGTTTTGGAATTTGGCAATTGTCATTCCAGCAATAACTAGCCCAATCCATCAAACCGTAAAGACCCAACGTGCAAAGGCTTACAAATATTCCTGATTGGAACTCAGCTTCATAAAGTTCAAAAAAATGAATTTTCGTGCAGATTTTCGGATTGAAGGAGCCATTAAAAAGGCCTGGAAAGAGTGACAAATAGAACATTTAGAGCAGATTTTTTGTACATCAGACAGCGACTTTATCGCTTTCTTGGAAATGCCCTCTCGATAATCGGCCAAGGGACTAGATCAGCTCTGCGAATCATCAAATTTTGAGTAGAACAAACCGAATCGCTCCCTCCTATCAGACGGCTGACGATAGAAAGAATTTGGCGAATGGAAGCAATTTTAGAAACAGAAGGGGGCTGCACAATTAGGCTTGCTCGTACAACTGAAGGTTTTTGGGGAGCAAGGAATGAACGTTGGTTATCGAATCGGGTCCTCACCGCCTCAATAACTATCCATCCCTTGCCCCTCATACGTGCAGGAAACTCAAGGGGCACCTATAAGCTTCCCACACGAACTCAAGATTCCTTGATCTGAGACAGTTGTCAGCAAAGGCAATATAAATCCCTAAAAGATCAATTTCAGATTTTGGTTTGAAAAACGACCGGCACCTGTTCCCGAATGTGGGCGCACATTAAGCTGAGTCAGGATTGGCTGTCAATCAGTTTGAGAGCAGGATGAAAAACCTTAGGGCATCACTGTTGAGTCAACTGGTGAAGCATTCCCGCGCCATACCGTTCAATTTTCGATTCGCCCAACCCGTAAATGTTGCCAAGTTCTTCTAGGGTTTGTGGCCGCACAATGGCCAAATGCTCAAGCGTTTTATCTTGGCAGATCATATACACAGGCACGCTTTCTGTGGCTGCCAAACGGCGACGCCACTCTCTCAAACGCTCCACAATCCGGCGCTCTTCAGAAGTCAGCGGGCGTAAATCTATGGGCGGGCGTTTGATTCTTGGATACGGCTGATTGCGTTGTGCAGACTCATCTTTCGGTACAATGCGCGCGCGATGAAGCTCTTCCGCCAGCCGTCCTTTTGCGTCCAACCGTTCGGCCAGTTCCTGAAACA
Source organism: uncultured Heliomicrobium sp. (assembly GCA_964639915.1). Taxonomy (GTDB): domain Bacteria; phylum Acidobacteriota; class Blastocatellia; order RBC074; family RBC074; genus RBC074. Next base: position 540 of record CAZXHW010000289.1, on the reverse strand, counting down.
CCTGCAAGGCAATCTGGGCATCCAGCGCAGCATAATCCAGTTGCTCGCGGCTCAAGGGACGTTTTCGCCAATTGCTGAGCTGGTAGGTTTTATCGAGCTTCAATCCGAATAAATGCTCCGAAACCGAGGCCAGACTGAACGATTTCAACCGCAGAGTTCGTCTAGACAACTTCAACGTGTCCACCATACCGGCAACCTCAAAGCCAACTTGCCTCAATACCCCATCGTCAAACCGGGCATTGTGCGCAGCCATCATTGCCGACGGGTTCTCAATCAGTTCGCGGGTTTCAGCAAAACCTGCGGCAAGAGCGTCCACCACGATAACTTCGCCGGTTGGCGAAGCCAGTTGCAACAGACTTAGCCGGTTTTGCCGGGTCGAAAAATCCATAAATGTTTCTGTGTCCAATCCGATGATGGGCTGATTGGCAAAAGCAGCCAATGCGGCGCGTACATCCACCGGATCAATCAGATATTCGTAAGGAAGTGCGTTCATTTTTGATGGGTCTTTCGTTCTTTTCCAGCTTTTCGCATAGCGTTACC
>CAZXHW010000288.1:0-9082 GCA_964639915.1 uncultured Heliomicrobium sp. | reverse complement strand
GCGGTAGATCCGGAGGCGGCGGCGGAGGCCGATCTGGCGGCAGCGGAGGTGGTCGGTTTGGCAGCAAACCCGGTGGTGGTGGCAAATTTGGTGGAAAACCGGGTGGCAAGTTTGGCGCAAAGCCATTTGGCAAGAAGAAGGCAGCCAAGAAAAGATCCAAAAAGAAAATAATTAAGAAGCCTACGTTCCCGAACATTGAGTCCACGGGAATGGAAGGTCTTTACTTCAAAGAGTTGATACAGATTGAGCAGTTGATGGGCATAAAGCTGAAAAACGGCGACCTGGTTCGCGGCGTTGTTCGCTATTACGACATGGACATCATCAGCATTGAACCGTCTGACGGCAGTCCGAAGATGTTTCTTCGCAAAGACGGAATTAACTACATGTACGAAATTGAAGATGAAGACGAATAGAGGCGATTGTCCTTTTCTGGCGAATCTTCCTTAGTTTGCGGAATAAAAAGACAGCCCCTGTGGATTTCTCCGGCGGAGAAAAGCACTTATGGTCGTTGCGCAATGGATCGTCAATCTGGTGATGGTTTATGCCGTGATCGGATTTTTATTCGCCGGAGTTTTCGTCTTCATTGGAGTCGGCAAAATTGATCCGGCGGCGAAAGACTCGACCGCCGGATTTCGTTTTCTGATTCTGTTCGGCTCCGCCGCACTTTGGCCGCTTCTGCTGAAGCGCTGGCTCCGCGGAGCTTATTACCCGCCTACCGAAAATAACGATCATCGCACTCGCGCGCGAAGGAGAAGCGAATGATTCGTCCGCTTCGCCGATTGCATCGTCTGTTGATTGTTCTGCTGGCTTTCATTTTGATTGTCCTGTTTATCGCCAGTCTGGCTGTCAGAAAACCAGCTCCCATCAATCCACAACTTCCGAATGTTTTCTTGCAAGCTCCTGCAGGAGGCCAGCGATGAGCCACGGCTACACATCCATTGGCTGGAACCGCCAAAAGAAAATTTATGATTGCGTGATTCTGGCGGGCATTGTCGTTTACCTATCGCTGTTTGTCGGGCTTGGCATTGTTGTACACCCAAACGCCACGATTGAAACGCTGCTGATCCGAGGTTTGGCGACCTGCGCGCTGTTGATGCTGCACGTAATTTTAAGCATTGGGCCGCTGTGTCGTTTGTTTCCGCAATTATTGCCCCTGTTATACAACCGCCGGCATCTGGGCGTGGCTATGTTTCTGGTCGCGTTGGCGCATGGAACTTTTTCACTTTTCCAGTTTCATGCACTTGGAAATTTGAATCCGTTGGTCAGTGTGCTGGTTAGTAACACGCGTTACGCCAGCTTGAGCAACTTTCCGTTTCAGCCGCTCGGGCTTGCAGGACTGCTAATTCTCTTTCTGATGGCCGCGACCAGCCACGATTTCTGGCTGGCGAATCTGACCGCGCCAGTTTGGAAGCGCTTGCACATGATGGTTTACGTCGCTTATGGCCTGATTGTCGCGCACGTTTTGCTGGGAGTCTTGCAAGCGGAGACCAATCCGATTCTTGCCGCGATGCTGGGGCTTGGGGTGATGATAGTTCTAGGATTGCATCTGGTAGCAGGTTGGCGAGAAAAAGATTTGGATCAACCGGCAGAGTCCACAGGCTTAGCACATGGATTCGTAGATGTTTGCGGAGTTGATGAGATTAAAAACAATTGCGCGAAGATCGTTACGCTAGCCGGAGAACGAGTCGCCATTTTCAAATACGACGGCAATGTTTCTGCGATTTCGAATGTTTGCCAGCATCAAAACGGCCCGCTTGGTGAAGGCCGAATTGTTGACGGCTGTGTGACTTGCCCCTGGCACGGCTACCAATACTTGCCGGATTCGGGAGCCTCGCCGCTCCCGTTTGCCGAAAAAGTCCCAACCTTTAACGTCAAAGTTGCGACCGGAAGAGTGTTGCTTGATCCAAAACCCAACCCTCCGGGGACGCGAGTCGAACCGGCAAAAGTGTAAGACGTAAAAGTGAATTTTATGGATCTGAAAGAGTTTTATATCGGTTATTTGCCAAAAGCGCCGAAGAGCATTGCTGCGCTGAGCAAACGAATAGTATTGGGACTAATTGCTTTGGCGGAACTCACTGCCATCATACTCATTTTCGGCCAACATCGCTTTGCCGCCAGCTTTTTTGAATTTGGCAATGTTCGCGAATTTGAGGGCGTTTTGCGTGAATGGCCGAATCCGGCTTTGATCGTCGGTCACAAAAGTATTGCTCTGGTCGCTGAAGGAAAGCATGGTGCAAAGCCATTAATTGCCGCGATGGATGGGAAATCGGCCAGGTTGCGCGGCACGCTGATTCACAGAGACAACACAGAAATGATCGAAGTTGTGGCTGACTCGGTGCAGATTACTGGCCAACCGCCTCCAATCGAAGGAACGTTTGAAGACTTGGGGACACACACGCTGTCGGGCGAGATCGTTGACAGCAAATGTTATCTGGGCGTGATGAACCCGGGTCACACCAAGCCCCACCGTGAATGCGCGGCGCTTTGCATTCTTGGAGGCATTCCGCCGATGTTTGTCGCGCGTGATGCCGATGGACGCAACGTGAACTTATGGCTGGTGTCTGAAAAAAGCGAGCCGGTGAATCAGCAAGTGTTAGGTTTTGTCGCCGAGCCAGTTGAAATTACCGGCCAGATTACTCGCATCGGCGACCAGCTTTTTTTCAAAGCCAGCCCGGCGACTTACAAACGCTTGCCCTAGACTTACTTTACCACGCCGACTTTCAAGTGCGAACTCAGCTTCGCCGAATGAAAAATTCGGTGCGTGGCTTTCTGGAAGTCGGAATCCGCCGCGTTGTAAATGTCCACGAACTTTTGCGGATTGCGATCCACCAGTGGAAACCACGAGCTTTGCACTTGCACCATGATTTTGTGACCGGCTTTGAAGGTGTGGTTGATGTCCTGCAAGTTGAATTTCACCTCAGCAGTTTTGCCAAGAGTAAAAGCCTCTGGCTTTGAAAAACTGTTGCGGAATTTGCCCCGCATGACTTCACCACGTACCAACATTTGAAAGCCGCCCATTTTGACCTTTTCTCCCTGTGGAGAATTGTTCGGCGCATCGTCCGGATAAACGTCAACCAGCTTGACGATGAAGTCTGCATCCGTGCCAGTGGTCGAAACGAACAGGTCAGCGATCATGGGTCCTGCCAGAGTAACGTCTTCCTTCAATGCTTCTGATTGATACCTCAGTAAATCACTTCTTTGCGCCAGAAAGCGCTGGTCTTCGATCATATAGCCCGCGCTTCGATTGATGCCGGTTTGGCTGGAATAGGGAATTGGGTTTGCCGGATCGCTGACGTATTCATCGAACTCTGTGGAAGGTTTTGATGGTGCATCGAAAGAAAGCTTGCCATCAGCTTGCAGGTACAAAGATCGAGCTTGAGCGTCTTTCGGCGGCCATTGCGCGTAAGACTTCCATTCGTTGGCTCCTGTGCGAAAGGCCATCGCTTCGGGCAATTTCAATTCGCCTTTGTCTTTCAGATAAAAATTGAAAAACTTCAGCTCGGCATTTTCTCTGAACCATTCAGCGGTTTTCACATCGAAGCGAATGTTGCCCAGCGATTCGCCCGTTCCGCGTGCCCAGCCGCCGTGCGACCAAGGCCCCATCACCAGATTGTTGTTGGCTTGCGGATTATTTTTCTCAATCGCCTGGTAAATATGAAGCGGACCATACAAGTCTTCCGCATCAAACCATCCGCCAACGATTAACACCGCAGGAGTGACTTTTTTGAAATACGGCAATACGCTGCGCGATTGCCAGAATTCGTCATAATTTCCGTGTTTTGCCACATCGTTCCAGTACTTACTTTCGCCTTTCAAATACTTCTTGTTCACATTGGCCAGCGATCCAAGCTCCAGGTAGAACTTGTAGCCATCGTTCGTGCCGTAATCAAAGTTCTTGAATTGATTTGCTGTCGGTTGTGGGCGCGGCATGCCGAAAAAGGTGATGAAGCTAAACGATTCGTTCAAAAAGTATGCGCCATTGTGATGATCGTCATCACACATGAACCAATCGGCAATTGGGGCTTGTGGTGAAGAGGCTTTCAGCGCTGGATGCGGATCTTGCAGCGCAGTCGCTGCATAAAAACCCGGATAGGAAATTCCGTAAATCCCTACGCGGCCGTTATTATTCGGAACGTTTTTGACCAGCCAGTCAATCGTGTCATAAGTGTCGCTGGCTTCGTCAATGTCGGCGTTGGATTTCTTGTTGGGATTGAACGGGCGAACGTCTTCAAACTCGCCTTCGGACATAAAGGTGCCGCGAACATCCTGGTAAACGAAGATGTAACCTTCGGGAACAAATAGCGGCGATGGGCCAAGCCCGTTTTTATACGCTTCGGCTCCATAAGGCCCGGAGCCATAAGGCGTGCGTTGCATCAGAATTGGGTATGTTTGCGAAGTATTTTTCGGCGAGTACACGACAGTGAAAAGCCGTTTGCCGTCGCGCATCGGAATTTGATGCTCCGATTTGACGAAGTTGGTTTTGATTTCGTTTTGAATGCTTGCTGAGCTTTTGGTTGAGCCAAAGTGAATTGGCAGAAAGCATAAAAGGACAAGCAAGAGCATGAAACGAGTCGGTTTCATTGTTTTCATGGGGTTGCTCCAAAAATGAGTTGGGATAGACGATTGAAAGAATAGACGACAGCAAGGTGGAAAGCCATTCACCCACCTGTCAATTTAGTTGCCTTTGGCAGACAATGCGCGCCATTCAAGTTGCGAAAACTCCACTAAAGAAGAAATTCAATGAAACTGGAAAATCATTCACCCCAGCTACAGCTTGTCCGAGCGCTGAAGTTACGCGATTTGGTTTTGTTCAACTTGGCCGCCGTGTTGGGAATTCGTCATTTGGCGACTTCTGCCAAATTCGGCACAGGCTCATTGGTTCTGTGGGTGCTGGCCGCGCTTTTGTTTTTTATTCCTCAGGGGCTGGCGGTGGTCGAAATGTCTTCACAATTTCCCAACGAAGGCGGCATTTATGATTGGACGAAACGAGCGCTCGGCGAAGGGCATGGGTTTTTGTGCGGCTGGTGTTACTGGATCAGCAACGCGCCATATTACCCAAGCCTGTTACTGTCGGCATCGGTCATCGCCACTTATGCTTTTGGAAAAGGCGATAGCGGACTCAGCAAAAGCTGGCCCTATGTATTGTCGGTGACGCTGCTTTCGTTATGGCTGGCGGTGGCGGTCAACATCATCGGCGTGGGCACGGGCAAATGGCTGCAAAATATCGGCGCGCTCAGCACGTACGTTTTGGGAGTTGTGGTCATCGTGTTTGGGGCGTACGGCGTGATGAGCGGCGCTCCGGCCAATCCGTTGACGCGCCAAACGCTCACGCCGGATTTTAGCGACTTGGGCTCGTTAAATCTGTTGGCTTCTGTTGCTTTCGCCTTTGCAGGCGTTGAGCTGGTGGCGGCGATGGGAGATGAGATTGAAAACCCTCGGCGCAATTTGCCGCGTGCTGTGCTGATTTCGGCTCCGCTGATTGCGCTGGCGTATGTGCTGGGAACCGGCGCAGTGTTGTGGCTGGTTCCGGTTGAGCAAATCAATCTGGTTTCGGGGTTTTTGCAAGCCATTTCAAACGGAGTTGCACGACTTTCTGCTGGCTTTTGGTGGATCGCACCTGTTTGTGCCGCGCTTTATGTGATTGGAATTCTTGGTGGTGTGGGCGCTTGGTTGATTGCTCCGGCGCGCATCGCATTTGTCATCGGTTTGGATCGGTACTTTCCGGCGTGGTTTGGCAGAGTTCATCCGCGATGGCGAACGCCTTACGCCGCAATTTTGGTTCAGGCTGGATTGGCGACGGCGTTTCTGCTGGTGTCCGTTCTGGGGCAAGGAACTAAAGTTGAAGAGGTGTATCTGATTCTGCTCGATACTCAGTTGTTGGTGTACTTCATCCCGTTTCTTTATTTGTTTGTGAGCTTTCTGATTCTCCGCAGTCGTCCTGGCACCTCTGGCGAAATAGCTCTGACTGTTGGCGGAAAGTTGAAGGGATGGGTAATTGGCCTCAGCGGTTTAGGTGTGACCTTGTTCGCAATGGTTGTAGCGATGATTCCGCCGACTTCCAGTGTGAGCCGTTGGCTGTTCTTCCTGAAGGTTATTGGCGGAACTTTAGCTTTCGTGGCCGTTGGCGGAATCATCTACTACAGAGCAAAACGGTAGCCTCGTTTTTGCTGGCTACTTCAATCCTGCAAGCTGTTCGAAAATTCTGAAAAGGCTTTGCGTCCCGTCGTCGCCTCTGCCTTCGGCTTCGACAGCGGCAAACATTTGATGAGCCAGCGCAGCCGCAGGTAGTGGCGTGTGGTTGGAATTGGCCGCGCTCAGCACCAACCGCAAATCCTTCTGTTGCAGCTTGACCATAAATGCCGGTTTGAAATCGCGCTCGATCATCTTTTTACCCAGAACCTCCAGCGACCAGGAATTGGCTGCGCCGCCGGTAAGCGCTTGGTGAAGCGTCGCTAGATCAAGTCCGGCTTTTGCACCAAAGGTCAACGCTTCGCAAACGGAGAGCATATTCACCGCGGTCATAATCTGGTTACAGAGCTTTGCCGATTGGCCATTGCCCGCTTCGCCAAAATGCGTGATGCGTTTACCCATCGCCTCCAGAACAGGCCGGGCGCGTTCCAGAGCTTCGGGTTCGCCGCCGGTCATAATTGTCAGTGTCCCTTCGATGGCCCCTTTTTCGCCGCCGGAAACCGGAGCATCCAGCCACAAGCAGCCCTTCGCTTTGGCTTCTTCCGCCAATTCACGCGTCACTCCCGGAGAAATCGTGCTCATATCAATGATGATTGAGCCGGGTTTGGCTGTGGCGAAAATGCCTTGTTCGCCTCGACAAACTGCGACGACGTCTGGCGAATCTGTAACCATCGTGATGATGACTTCGCTTGCCGCAGCAACTTCGGCGGCGGTTTGGACGGCTATGATTTTGCCAAGCGATGAATTGTCCGCCGCAAACTTTTCGGCTTTACCGGGTGTGCGTGTGGCCACGGTCAACTCAAATCCAGCGCGCAGCAGGTTGCGAGCTTGCGGCGCGCCCATAATGCCCAGGCCAATGAAACCAACTTGCATTCGTGAAATCTCCTCTTATTTAGGTTGTGGTTTTGGATCGGCTGAAAGATGCCACAGGCTCAAGCCTTCTGACAATCGCTTGAGCAATTGACGGATAGAAAGCCGCAAGGTCTAATGCCGCTTTCCGGCCCCCTCAACAATTCGACAACGCGTAAGGAGAATCGCAATGATTAATTGGAAATGTTTCTCCCCCACTGCTACGCGAGTTTTCGTCTCTATCCTATCGTTTACGATAGCGTTATCGCCGCTGTCACTTGCCCAACAGCCGCAAACGCGCATTCTGGTTCCTGAAAAAGCCGAACAAGTCCAGCAAAAGAAAGATTCCGGACCACGTGCGCAAAAACCTCAGTTGGTGCTGCAAACCGGCGTGACCGAACCTGCAGGAGCAATTGCGTTCAGTCCCGACGGACAGTTTTTGGCTTCGATTGGAGCACTTGGATTAACGGTCAAGCTTTGGGAAGTCGCAACCGGCCGCGAATTGGCTGCGTTCAGCGCAAAACCGCCTGGCAACACCAGTTCTATGGGAACGGCACTGACGTTTAGCCCAGACGGCAAATCGCTGTTGGCATACAGCGGCGGAATCCTGTCGCAATGGAACACCAGAACCGGTCAGCAGTTTCAGCGATTAAAACTGTCCGGTGATGGCGCGGTGCGAGCCAATGCCATTTTCAGCCCTGATGCCAGATTGCTGGCGATCAACTCAGTTGAAAAAAGAACGCTGACCGTGATTGACGGTTCGAATGGCAAGCAAATTCAATCGCTGGCTTACAGTGATCCTGCTGATGGACGCGACGAAGTTCCGGCCATGGCTTTCAGTCCGGATGGACGCACACTGGCAATGTGTGTGATCAGCGAAGACCACAGGGGCAGAAAAACTGTGCAGCTTATTGCGCGCGATGTCGCAAGCTGGCAGGTAACAAAAACGATCAAGGTTGCCGAGAAAGGCCCCGGAGAAGACAACGAAAAGGCAATGCGCGACCTTGCCAAAAAAGGTCCGAAGGCGATTCTTAACGGCGGAGCGCAGTTATCTGGGATGAGCTTACGCAATGCCGAGCCGTATCGCGCGCTGCGATTCAGTTCCGATGGCAGATCCTTGGCCATGCTGACTCGATATTTGATTTCAGAATCAGGAATGGCGGGAAACCACGCTCAATTCGCGGGCGAAGTCGGTGTACGGTTCTTTGATTTTGCAGCAGGTCGGGAACTGAACAACATCAGTGTCGAAGCCGAAGCGCGAAATCAATACCGCGAGTTTTCTGTTTCTGCAGATACGACGTTTGCGCTCAGTTCGGATGGGCGGCAGTTTGTCGCCACGGGCAACGATCCTTCGGTCAAAGTTGTTGATGTCTCAGGCAAGGTTTTAACGGTATTGTCGGGTCATAGCGGCGAAGTGATGGCTGTGGCTTTTTCCGTAGACAGCAAGCTGGTGGCAAGTTCAGGCGTGGACAGCACCATCAGAATCTGGAATGTGGCGAATGCCGCGACCAGTGGCCGGGCTGATCTTGTCCGAACGCTTGGCGTGTCGGCTGGAGCAGTCACCGGTGCGGCTTTCAGCGAAGATGGCCGCACACTTTCCATCGCCGGGGCGCAATCGGTCAGCGTCTGGGATTTGCCGAATGGAACGGTGCAGCGGACGATCAGTTTGTCTGGAACCACTCCGCGCGACCGTAGCGAATTGCGCGAAGCGGTTCCGGCTTCTTTTACCGCTGACGGAAAGCTGTTTGTTGCCAAAGACGCCCGTACAGTCAAAGTCTGGGAAACGGGTAATGGGCGTGAAGTTCGCAGCTTCCCGCTTACAGAAGGGCAAAAGCTCAGCGGTTTGGGCGTGAACAGGGAAGGCAGCGCCATCGCGTTGCTTGAAAACTCCAATCCGTTTGGACGTCGCGAAGATGCGGCGGCATCATCCACTGCTCTGCCAGCCGCAAGCACCTCACCTCTCAGTTTTCCTGGCGCGATCGTGTTGACGCAAGGCAAACGCCCTGACAAGAAACAAATTGAACAAATGCAGAATCAAGCCGAG
>CAZXHW010000287.1:0-9084 GCA_964639915.1 uncultured Heliomicrobium sp. | reverse complement strand
ATATACCGCTCCTTGCTCTCTGTCATCCAAAGGCGCGCCCACCAGCAATCGGTCGCCGTTTCCGTATAACGTGACAGCTACGCCAAAGGAAATTGGGGGAATGTTTCCGCCAATGAAGAGTTTCGCTTGCTCCAACCATGTTGTGCTTGTGCGTGTGAAAACATAAGCCGCGCCGCGTCCCTGGTCTACGCCCGCTGCACCGACGGCTACGGTCTGGCCGCGGACCGACACTGAAGCGCCAAAGTGGTCGTTTGGCAGAGCATCAATCGCGATTGCTGTCAGTTTTTGTTGGAATACCCAATTTGCCCCGTTGCGCGCGAACACATATGCCGCTCCCTGATCTGTGTTGGTGCTGGTGTCGTCCAGCGCCGCGCCCACTACCAGCGTATCGCCATCCAAAGCTACCGCATTGCCGAAATGATCCTCTGCCGCTCCATCGTTGGCGGCCAGTTTTTGCTGGAAGATCCAGTTCGCGCCGTTGCGCGTGAACACATACACCGAACCTTGATTCGCATTCATCCCGATGTCGTCTTCGTCGGCACTGATCACCAATGTGTCACCACTGACCGTCATCGCTTTTCCAAAATGATCATTCGCTGCCCCGTCATTGGCGACCAGTTTTTGGCTTTGAACGTGCTGGCTGTCGTGCAAGGCAAAGGCATAGACTGCACCCTGATCGGTGGCGATGGCATCGCTTTGATAGGCTCCGATGAGCACTGTGCCGTCATCAATCGCCACCGCAGCTCCAAAACGATCATCTACCGTACTGGGGGATGATCCAAGTTCCGGGCCAAATTTCCTGATCTGCCGCCAGTCGCTACCGACTTTCGCAAATATCCAGGCTGAACGGCTGTCCGTGCCGGGTTCAAACAGCCGGAGTGAAGCGCCCACAACTGCCATATCGCCGTCGAGGGCCAGGGAAACCCCAAAATGTTTGATTTGATTGTCGGAGAGAAAAAGGATCGTTTCATAATTCCATGCTCCTGGCGAAATTTGTTTAAAGACATACACCCATCCAACATCAATACTTCCCCCCAAATACGAGCCAATCAAAGCTGTGTTTCCACTGAGCGCGACGGCATTTCCAAAAGCGTCGCCCGCGCCGCCTCCATTCAATCTGGAATCGAGGGGATTCCCGCGGATCCACTCCGTGCCATTGCGTCTGAACGTGTAAGCCGAACCTTGATCGGGCTTCAAGCTGCTGCCGCTACCTACGTCGTCACCCGGTGCGCCGACAAGAGCCATGTCACCATCAAGCGCGACTGCCGCGCCAAATTGGTCACCGCTGTCCCCACTCGAGGCAAGCAATTGTTTTTGCTGTGTCCAGGCTGTGCCAGTGCGTACGAAAACATAAGCCGCGCCAGTTGTAAGCCCTAGCGGCGGTTGTTGATAGTCCGGCGCGCCAATAAGCGCCGTATTGCCATCGAGCGCTACTGCTGTGCCGAAATGCGAAGCCAATTGACCGTCGCTGGCAGAAAGCCGCTGTTGTTGTGTCCACGTCGTCCCGTTGCGCACGAAAACATAGGCTGCGCCTTGATCGGCGTTGACGCCGCCGGGGCCGTAAAGCGAGCCGACCAGAGCCGTGTCGCCATCGAGCGCCACTGACCAGCCGAAGTAATCATTGAGCACACCGTCATTGGCCAGCAGGCGCGCCTGTTGCGTCCACGCTGTGCCGTTACGCACGAAGATGTAAGCCGAACCGCGTGAGTTTTCGTCATACGGTGCGCCGACAATCGCAGTATTGCCGCTCAGCGCGACCGCGTAGCCGAAGTATTCAGACGCCTGTCCATCGGTTGCCAGCAAACGCTGCTGCAAAGTAAAGAGCGGATCAATCGTCAGCGGATAAGTCGCGTCATGGTCGTCCACTTCGATCACGACTTGGCCGTTGTCCGCTGCCAGTCGTGCCGGAATGGTTTTCCCTATTTTGTCCTGCACCGTCAATTTGCTGTATTCGACCGCTTGGCCGTTGGAGCCGCGCAACGTGACAGCTTTGCCGTCTTCGCTCGCTGCCGCGCGCCAGCCTTCGCTAATTTGCAGCGCCAGTCGCAACGGAACGCCCGGCTGTTGCAAGCCTGGCGGAGCATTGAGTGTGAACCCATGTTCAAGCCCATCCGGACCGTTGAAAAACCATTCTCGCAAGCCGCCCTGGCGTTGAATCTGAATGGATTGTTTTTCGCCGTTAACGTTACCCGGAGTAACGGCGCGCAAAGCTGTGCCGTATCCAATCTTCTGCAAATTCATGCTGACGTATGTTTGGTTGCTGAGAGCAATACTGACGCCGTTTTCGGTGACATATGCGTCATACCCGGCTGACCGGTTCGGCGCATGCCAAGCCGCACGCCCCAAAGGCGTTTGCGTTGCCAGGCTGACTGCAAGCTGCGCCTGTTGCATGGCAGCTTGCAGGGTTTGGTCCTGGCTTTCTCGTTTCAACTGATCAACCGCTTCTGCGCCTTTCAGGATGTTCGTATATTCTTGTCGGGCAGCGAATGACCTTGATCCCATCCACGCGCCAACCATTCCTGTCAGAATCAGAAGCGCACACACGACGACTGGACGTTTTCGTTGTAAGTTCAAAGTTTCTCCTTCTCCTGTTGTGTTCGCGTGTTTTGGGCGAACTTGTTGTTTGGGGCTATTTCGATGTTGCGCAGCACTAAAATCCCGGAGCGAAATAACCGACCAGATCAATCACCAAATCCGTTGTGCTTGCTGCGTAGCGTTTGAAGCCGCCGTCATTTCCCAAACCGACCGTGAAGTGTCGGTTGAACGTAATGCCTGTTCGGTAATTTGAAGTCGCGATGAACGGTTGATTGGCAGTGCTCGGCCAGAATGTCAGGTAGCCATTTGCCGTTGGATTCACCGTCGTCGCGTTGCCTACGACGGCTTGGGCTGCTGCCGGAATGTTCGAGCAAACGCCAGTTGCCGGTTGCAGATACGGCGTGCCTCCGGTCATGGGCGTGGCTGGCGCAGAGCAAGCTGATTGCCCAGTCCGCGTATCCAGCAAGTGGACAGGTGCCGTGAGCGCAGTGAGCAACAAACCTTGGCCGTTCGAGTCATTGAGTTGCGTGCTGTAATAGCCCGTCACGTCAATTACCAGATCGGTCGTCGAAGCGACGTAAATGTTGAACTGACCGCTTGGAGACAAGCCCACCATAAACGGCGAGTTCAGGTTTACGCCCGGCTGGAAGTTCGCGCTGGCAATCAGCGGGCGTGCGGAGTCCGCTGGATACAGTGTCAGAAAACCATTGGCTTGCGGGCTGACAGTCGTTGCATTGCCGACCAGCGCCATCGCGCCTGTTGGAATTAACGCGCCGTCGCAAATCGTTGTGCCGATCTGTGATGTGGCCGAATCGCCTTGAAGCGCCGTTTCGGGTGTGAAGCAGGCGGAAGCTCCCGGACGCGTATCCAGCAGCCGCACAGGCTTTGGCAGCGGATGGAAATACAAGCCCGTGGCAGAAGGCGGCGCGTAGTAGCCTGTAATGTCCACGACAATGTCAGTGTCGGTGCTTGCGAAAATCTTGAATGCACCATCGCTTGCACCCAATCGAACCGTGAACAAACTATTCAAAATCTGGTTCGCGGCGTAGTTGGAATTCGCCGAATTGGGCTTGGCAATGTCGCTGGGATAGAGTGTGAAATAGCCTCCGCCAGATTGGACAGAAGTCGCATTGCCAACAAGCGCCGAAGCGTTTGCCGGAATCGTCAACCCATCACATGTTCTGCCTGCGGCAGTCTGCGTCCGCGATGTATTGCCAGCGATCTTGACTCCCGGAGCATCGCAGCCCGTTGCTCCGACTCGGGTGTCGAGCAAACGCACAGGATGCGCCAGCGGATAAAACTGCAAGCCGCTGCCGTTTTGATGAATTGTCAGGGTATACGCTTGCGTGCCGGTACAACCGTTCGTGGTTGCGGTGACGGTGAAAGGGAAGCTACCCGCTTGTGTCGGCGCACCGCTCAGGGTACCGCTTGCGCTCAAGCTCAAGCCTGGGGGCAGCGTACCTGCCGTCACTGCAAAACTGGCGGCCAATGTGGTAACCGACACCGACAAGGTTTGGTTGTACATCGCGCCGGTTGTGCCATTGGGTAGTGTGCCTGGGTTGATGGTGAAGGGTTCACAGGGAGGGTTGATCGTTACCGAATAGCCCTGATCTACTTGGCACCCGTTTGCATCCTTGATGCGCGTTATAAAGCCAAAGGCGCCTGCCTGTGTGGGTGTTCCACTGAGCACGCCATTGATATACGACATGCCAGGCGGCAGTGTGCTTCCGATTCGGATGGCGAAGGTGTAAGGCGCCACTCCACCTGTCACCGTAACGGTTTGGCTGTAGGCGACTCCGACTCTGCCATTGGGCATCGTCTGTGGGTTGACGGTAAACGCGGGGCAGGTCGGCAGAATTGTGAGCGTGTAGGCACGCGAACCTGTGCAAGTGTTTGAAGTTGCCGTGACCGTGAAATTGAAGTTGCCTGCTTGTGAGGGAGTGCCGCTCAACGTGCCAAGCGGGCTCAGGCTTAAACCCGGCGGCAATGCGCCTGCGGTAACGGCAAAACTATGCTGTCCGCCGCCGCCCGTAGCCGTTACTTCCTGACTGTATGCCGCGTTCAACACGCCGTTGGGCAGCGTCGGTGGACCAACGGTAATTGCGGGGCAGGGGAGAATTGTGACGGTGTATTCGCGATTGCCGGTGCATCCGCTGAGCACGAACGTGGTTGTAATCGTAAACCGATAGGTCCCTGGTGCGATCGGGATGCCATGCAACAGCCCAGGCTGATCCAAAATCATGCCGGGTGGCAGCGTCCCTCGCGACACCGAAAAGACATAATCTCCCGGACTGCTGCTGCCGCTGCCTGTGAATTGTTGATTGTACGTTATGCCTGCCACACCGTTGGGCAAACTGTTCGGCCCGATGGTAAGCGCCGGGCAGGATGGGCTGGCGAAAACGTAAGCTCCGCCCTGATCGGAATTTAGGCCGATATCGTTGCTCAATGCTCCGGCCACGATGGTGTTTCCGCTTATGGCAACAGCGGCACCGAAGTAATCCAGCGTTGCTCCGTCGCTGGGGATGAGTTTCTGCTGCTGAACCCAGTTTCCAAGCCGCGTGAAAACATAAGCCATACCTGGATTGGGAGTCCTGCCTTGTGAATCGCTCCGCGTGCCTACTACGATCTGATCAGCGTCGAGTGCTACGTCGTAACCGAAGAGATCATTTGTCTGGCCATCGTTGGCAGTAAGCTTGGAGGCTTGAGCCCAGGTCGAACCAGTGCGCAGAAAGATGTATGCCGCGCCTTGTTTCAGATTCGCCCCGATTTTGCACTGGAATGCGCCGATCACCACAGTGTCGCCGCTCACCGCAATCGCTCCGCCAAAACGATCTTGAGCCAGGCCGTCATTGGCGACAAGTTTCTGCTGCTGAGTCCATGTCGTGCCGTTGCGCGTGAAGATGTAAGCCGAGCCCTGCTGTGATTGCCCGCCAATGGTGTCCCCAAACGCGCCTACTGCCACGGTGTCGCCGTCAATCGAAACCGAATAGCCGAATTGATCTCCCACAGCACCGTCGTTGGCAGTCAGTTTCTGTTGAAACATCCAGGTCGCGCCGGTTCGCGTGAAAACATAGGCGGCCCCTTGCAAACCATTTGTGCCAACGCTGGCCTGATAAGCGCCTGCAACCAGCGTGTCGTTTTCGAGCGCGACGGACACCCCAAATAAATCGCTTCTCGCTCCATCATTTGCAGTGAGTTTCTGCTGAAACGTCCAGGTCGTTCCCTGGCGTGTGAAAACGTAAACTGCCCCTTGACTGATGGTCATTCCGATATCGGATTGGTGTGAACCTATTGCGGCAGTGTTACCGCTTACCGTAACTGACCTGCCAAACCAGTCATCGGTCGCACCATCAGGAGCATTGAGTTTCTGCTGAAACGTCCAGGTTGTGCCATTGCGAGTGAAAACGTAAGCGGAGCCTTGATTGCCATTGGCTCCCACATCATCCAATTGCGCGCCGATCACCAGGGTGTCGCCATCCAGCGCAACGGCATTGCCAAATTGATCAAACGTTGCGCCGTCAGGAGCAATGAGCTTTTGTTGGCCAATGTGGCGGCTGTCGTGCAACACGAAGGCGAAGGCTGCGCCTTGGTCGGCAGCGGCAGCATCGGCCCGGTACGCGCCCACCAATACCGTGTCACCACTGAGTGCGACCGCATAACCGAAACCATCATTCGTTGCGCCAAGTTCCGGTCCGAACTGTCGCACCACTTCCCAATCGGTAAGCCGTTCAAATACATACGCCGAATGGAGTTCCGTGCCAGTTTGAAATAGACCCAGGGATGCGCCGACCACGGCTGTATCGCCACTGACGGCCAGGGATACGCCAAAGTGACCACCCACTGCGGGATTGGGAGGGAAGAACTCCTCAACTTGCGACCAGCCTTGGGCTGTAAGCGTGAAGGCATACACCGCGCCGCAATCGGCGATGGTTGTAGCACCGTTACCAAAGTTTTTCTGGTAGGCGCCGATCAAAGCTGTATTTCCACTGATCGCCACTGCATTGCCGAAATGGTCGTCTGCCGCTGGCTGAACGGCGAGTAACCGTGGTTGCTGTGTCCACGTCGTGCCGCTGCGCGTGAAGGCATAGGCTGCACCCTGGCCACCCATCGTAACGGCGTTGTTCGGCGCGCCAACCAGTGCCATGTCGCCTTCCAGAGCGACGGTCACGCCAAAATTATCATTGTCTCCGCCGTCACTGGCCAGCAGTCGCGCTTGCTGGGCCCAGGTCGTGCCGTTGCGCGTGAAGACGAATACTGCTCCAGCCGTAGCGAACGATGGTGTGATCGTGTACGCGGGTGTGCCGACCAGTACAGTATTGCCATCCAGCGCCAGCGCAGAGGCGAATTGCGCGCCTTGCAAATTCTCGTTGGCGTTCAGTCGCGCCTGTTGAGTCCATGTGGTGCCGTTCCGCACGAAAACATAAGCAGCGCCTTGATCTGAATCAAAATTACCAGGCGCATAAAGCGCGCCCACCACCGCCGTATCGCCTTTGACCGCCACGGACCAGCCGAAGTAATCCTGGATGGCGCCGTCATTGGCGATCAGGTGCGCTTGCTGAGTCCACGTGGCTCCGTTGCGGACAAAGACATAGGCCGAACCACGAGTTTGTCCGGCATAGGGAGCGCCCAGCACTGCTGTATTGCCATCAAGCGCCACTGAATACCCCAGGTAATCGCCAGCAGCTCCGTCCTGGGCCGACAGCCGTTGTTGCAGCGTGAAGAGCGGGTCAATCGTCAGCGGATATTCCGCATTGTGATCTTCCGCCTCGATTACGACCTGTTCATCAGCAACCGTCAGCCGCGCCGGAATCGTGTGCCTCTGATTGTCATGGACGACCAGCTTGCTGTATTCAATCGTCTGGTCGTCCGGACCGCGCAATGTGACAGATTCGCCCGTCTGATTTGCCTGGGCGCGCCAGCCCGTTCCGACTTGCAACGCCAACCGCAACGGTACGCCTTGTTGCCGCATACCTGGAGGTTCGCTGAGCGTGAATCCGTGTTCCAAACCGTCAGGGCCATTGACGTACCACTCCCGCACGCCGCCATCGCGAACCAGATTTATGGTTTGCTCGCCGCCGCTAACTTCACCCGCCGCGACGGACTTGAGCGTGTTTCCATAGCCAAGACTTTGCAGGCGAAGACTGACATAAGACTTGTCATTGACGGCGATGGTGACACCTTCTTCGGTAACGTAAGCGTCATAGCCCGCCGCCGAATTAGGCGCCTGCCAAGCCGGACGGCCAAGCGGCGTTTGCTGTTTGTGGCTGACACCAAATCGTGCCTGATTGATGGCTGTCTGTAAGGATTCGTATTGGCCACCTTGTTTCAATTGCTGAATCGCCGCTTGGCCCTGCAACGTCGTTGGTCTGGCCTCATTTACCTTTGGTTTCTGTACGAAAAAGACGATGCTGGCGAAAACCAACCCAATGATGGCCGCTCGCATCGCGGCCCGCAGAATTTGTTGTACGTTCACAATCTACTCCTTCTCTTATGCTCGCGTTTGTATGCGAGCCGGATGAATGCGGTTTCTATTGGACGCTGTTTTTTTATCTATCGTCGGGAGGAAGAGAGGCTGTTGTCTCCTACTTCTTGCGAGTTCCACCAGGTAAAAAACCTTTTTGTTTTTGTGCGTTCCCCCGGTTCGTCGCCCGGCTGAATCTGCGCAAAAATCAGTTTTGAAACGATGGCGTTTGGGGCTGAAAGAGACAGGTGTTTCATGGAAACAGTGGCCGCATATTGCTGCCGCTCCGGTATGCCGAGTTCGCGGCGAATGCGATTGACGTATGTTTCGCAATCTCCGGCTGCATCAGCTTTCTCCAAAGGGTCATGCAGGTTCAGCGCAGCGTGGCAAAGCTCATGCAAGATTACGAACCCGGGATCGAAAGCCTCTATCGCTTTCCGGTGGCCGCGCAGCTTTTTGAAATCAATGAAATCAATTTCTATCAGTTCGGAATCCATCTTCACATCTGACTGCGAGGACGTGTATCTAGAGCCTTGGCGCACACGCCCAAACACCACTTTCGGTGACCGGTTGTGGCTTTGCAGAACGATAGATTTCGTTCCGTCAATCGCCGCCAACAGCAATTCGCGCGCAGCTTGTGATCCGCCGATAATCTGTGAACGGTCATCAACGGTCATAAAGCCAGCTTCATCAAACCGCAACGACACAAATCCGGTCTTGTGGCGCAATTGCGTGAGCACCAGATTCATCTCAACTGCGCTGAGCGGATATTCCGAAAAGCTGTTGCGCAAGCCGGGCCGGAAAGTTTGCTGATCCTGGGTTTTACGATTTACGGTAACAGGCCCAATTTTCTGCGCACTGACAGATTGTTTTGAAAGCCAACTTCCGCTGGTAAGACAGACTATGACCAGAGCCGCACGCACTGCGGCTCGAACAATTTGTTGTAAGTCCACGATATTCTCCTTCCTCTGCTGAATCCGCTTCTGTGGCGGAAGGGGTGGCTTTGACCGGTAAGGTTCCGGCAGTTAGCTCACGGAATTGAAATTTGCTCCAGCGCTGTTTCGCGGCGCGCGGGCAATCAAACTGTT
>CAZXHW010000286.1:0-9115 GCA_964639915.1 uncultured Heliomicrobium sp. | reverse complement strand
GCCAGCACAGCTTCCTCAGCGGTGCGATCCCCAGACCCGTCATCCACCACGATAATTTCATGCGCAATGCCGAATCGTTGCAACGTTTGTCGCACATTCCGTACTTCAGCACCGACGGCCGCTTCCTCGTTGTAGGCAGGTATCACAACAGAAACCCGCAAAGGCTCATTACCCATTTGATTACTTACCGCTCGCAATTTCATTTTTGTTCTTTTGACGGCAAACAAAAACTTCGCCGCCCCCCAAAGTTCCCGGAAAGACTTTCACAACTTCAAACTCTCGTTCAATCACGCGCCACACGTCCGGCCGGTAGGATTTGACCTGAATCGGAATCGTATAAACCAACCATACATCCGAACGTCCTTGCCGTGCAGCATCCAGCTCAGTTTGGGTTTGCGCTGCCGACCATTGTGGCGCGAAATATTTGCCATACGCGACACCAGCAAGCCCAACGGCGACGACCGCGTCTCCCTGATGGCGATTGCCTTCAACAAAGTCACGCGCGCCCGTGTAATTCTGCTTGGGAAGTGCGTAACAGCGCGGAACGGTCGCCGTCGAAGCTGCAATCATCAACACGGCCAGCGTAACTCCCGCTGTGGCTAGCCAGCGATCTGGCAGCCGCTCCGCCGGAACAAACCACCGTAATAATTGTGGCAAGTTCAATGCGCCATTCACGGCAATCAACAATCCAAATCCCATTGCAAAGAAAAACAGGCGCGGCCAGAAGTTATGGCTCCACAACAGCGTTACAGTTCCTGCAAAAACTGGCGGCAGAATCATTGAGCACAAGGCCATCAAATCACGGCGCAGTAAACTCCAGGCTCCCACGCAAACCGTCAAACCGCCAGCCAGCAAAACCACGATAGCAGAAAATCCCAACTGCAAGCTCCGCAAGCTTTCCGTCACCAGCCACCACAGACTGACCCATTCCGAAGGTTCAGAAACTTCATGAATGCCAGTTTGAAAAAATTCCGGCAGCGCCAGAGCATAGACTTGCAGCGTCAATGTTCCGCACAATGCCCAAGCCAAAAACGGATAGAAGCGCTGCTTCCCTACAAGGCGCCTGCGTGCACCAAACAGCTTCGGGAAAGCCAGCCAAACCAGATAAAGCAATCCATGGGCAGCAACGACGAAGATCATCGTCATATGAACCCACGCACCGACAGCCGCTGCCACAGCATAAGCAATCCACCATCCGAAACCACGCTCCCAGGCTTCCAGCCACAACCAGCTCGCCAGCGTCGTAAACAGCATCAATCCCATATAGCCGCGCGCGTTCTGCGAAAACCAGATGTGATGATAAGACAAGGTCAACAACGTGCTGCCCAGCAACGCCACTCGGCGGTCAAAGACATGGCGGCCAAACCAAAACAGCGCCCAAACGCTGGCGACGCCGAAAAGCACAGACGGCAATCGAACGGCCCAGGCACTTTCGCCAAACCACCGCACTGAGGTATGCGCCAGAATCGAATACAGCAAGTGCTGATTTTTCGAGGGAAAGCTGGTCAGCATTTCGCCAAACGGCTGACGAATGAAATCCAGCACCATCAGAATTTCGTCAAACCAAAGATCGGTATTCAGCCGAAAGAGGCGTAGGCCCAACGCAATTATGGTCAAGAGTGCCAGAATTGCATACGCCTGCCGGTCAATCTTATAAGACCGCGCAGCAGTTGAATCCGCCTGCTTGCGTTTCATCAGCCCGGCAACAATCAAGGCCAATCCGTGAACCGCCAGCAAAACACGAAACAGCGTTGGCCCCCAAGATAAAGACCGCGATGTATTGGTCAGCAAAGCCTGATGATAAGCGGCATTCGACACCAGCGCAGCGAACAACAGCAGCAAACTGCCAATCACAATTAAGCTAACAGAAAGAATGGATCGCCGATTCATTGCAACCGCTCCCACATCGCGACAATCGCGCCGCGATAAATCACCAAGGCATTGAAAATTCCCCAACCCAGAATTGCCAGCAGCAGAGGTTTGTCGCCAATCAACACTTTACTTGGGTTGCCGCCGTTTTCCGTTTTTTGCGTCAGCACCATATAGCGCAACATTCCATAGACGACGAAAATCGTTCCGTAAATCAACTTGTCCGTTCCAAACCGCGCGACGGTTTCAGGCGCTACGGTGTATAGCGTGTAACAAACAATTGTCGCGCCGACCAGAATGTTGTTCACCTGCTCCAGATACGTGATCGAGTATTGGCTTAACACTTGCCGATGCTCTCGCGCAGCATCCGAAAGCATCATCAGTTCCTGCCGCCGCTTAGCGAATGCCAGATACAATGCCAGCAGAAACGCGCAAACAATCAGCCAATGCGTTGGCGTAACTCTAACCGCCGCCGCTCCACCGACAACGCGCAACACAAAGCCTGTCGCGATGGTCATGCAATCCAGAATCACAACGTGTTTGACCGACAGCGAATAGCCCAGGGTTAACACACCGTAGCCGACAGCAAGCGCCAGAAACTGCCAGCCAATCATCGCGGCGATTCCAAATGCCGCAGCCAGCAATCCAATCGAAGCCAGCACCGCCACCGGCACAGGCAACTCGCCAGAGGCAATTGGCCGGAATTGTTTTTCAGGATGCGCGCGGTCGGCTTCGGCGTCGGCGATGTCATTGATGATGTACAAAGCGCTGGCGATCAAGCAGAACGCCGCAAAGGCGAATAAAGCCAATCCAACCGCGCTGGCATCGCTCAGCTTTTGCCCGAACAAAAGGGGAGCCAGCACAAAGAGGTTTTTTGTCCATTGATGAGGACGCATCGAAACCAGCAACGCGCGTGCGCTTCCGCGCCTGGGCATTACAGCTTTTGCCGGACTGGTTATGGTTGATGCAGGTTGTGACATATTGATTTACAGATCAGCTTTGCCAGCGGAACTGGCTCCATCGTATTGACCAAATGCCAAACAAAATTGCCGCCGTCAGCGCAAACAGCGGCAGCGGCGAAACTCCCTGCGCGGAAAAGCCGCCGTATTGTCCGCCCAGATTTTGAAGCGTCATCAAAACAGGCAACTTGAACCCGCTGATAAACACATTCAGCATCGGGTCCAGCACTCCCAAACCGCGTTCCACATCGCGGTACATCGCCAAACACCAGGATTGCGTGATAGCAATCACGACGACGAAGTAAGCTACGACGCGCGGCAATCGCATCAACACAATGGCAGCCAAAATAAACAGCAGCGGAAAGGCCGGAGCAAAATATCGAATCCCGCTGTTGAACTGAAGCCGTGAATACCCTACGCAACTAAAGAAAATCCACAGTGCCACACTTAGCAGCGCTAAGGCAGACACATCGAACTTTTCCAAAAACCGTTCTCGTTTGTTCGCCCACCAAGCCCCCAGCGCCAACAGAAACAGCAGGCAACTGGTGAACAATCCGTACCGGTAATCAACCAGCAGCGCCAGCAACAGATCAGGCTGCGGCAAGCTGAAACCTTGATAACCTTGTTCGATATAGGCGACTTTCGGCATCCAGTGCTGAGCAGGTAAAAACGGATTTCCAAAGCTCCGCCATTGATAAAACCAAAGCAAGCCGACAGGTGGTAGCGTTCCAGTCACATAACAAACGCCGTGGCGAATGGCGTCTGCCAACGAAGCTTCGCGCCAGCGTTTGGCCAATCCATAAATGAACAATCCCAACAGCATGACCACGCCGCTGTAGTCCATCAATAAGGCTGCGCCTCCGGCAAGGCCGCCCAGAAAGTATCGAACCTGCGTTGTCAATTTTTCGCTTTTGCCAGGATTCCACATCACGACCAAACCCAGAAACGCGGCGTTAGCCATCAGCATGTTTTGATTCAAAAACCCTGTTCGGAAAAACACAGGCGTGCCGAATCCATAAAGCAGCGACAGCCACACGGCAGTTTTGTCCGAACCGAAAACCTGGCGCAGCACAAAAAACATCACCACCACACCAAGCGCCGAAATCGGCGCCATACAAAGCATTTGCGTGATGACTGCCGCCAATCCAAACTTAATGTCGTACCCGCGCAGCCATGATTGCTTGTAAAATTCCCGCGCCATTGGCCAAGGCGAGTTGTATTCTGGAGGTTCAGCAACTCCACTAGCCGCTCGTTGCTGTTGAACCTTGGCGACGATCCGATTCACCACAGGACTTAAGATGGCGTAAGGAATCGCCGCCACCATTGAAGCTCCGGGATTGTTGTTGATGTGCCAACCGTACCCTTCTTTTTCAAACAGATCAGGATGCAGGTTGGCATACTCATCCACGCGAAAGGAAAAATGATCGCCAATCGCCATTGCCGGATAAATTTCGCGCACGGTGTTGGTCGCAAAGTGCAGCGCGTACACCAGCCAGCAAGTCAGAAACAACCGCCAGGCCAGTCCGTGCGTTGTAAAACGCCAGCTTTCAATTTTACCCGCCGCTTCAGCCGTCTGATTCGCCATCACCGAACCACCTCCGACAATTCCCCGCCCGAGAGACCATGGTCGCCGGTCAATCCCAAACGCCGCCGTCCCAAGCCCCAAGCGCTGAGCAAAACCAGAACTTCTGCCGCGAACAATCCGGCAGCCGCGCCGCTGACTCCTGCCGTGAAATATCCAACCGGAATCAGAATCAGCGAAGCAATCGCGCCGCACATGGCCGTCAGCATTTCCACCGTTTGATAGCCAGCAGCAATCAACCCGAAACGATAATGACCGCTGATGGCCGCAACCGCGCAAACTCCGGCAAACCATTGCAGCGCCACGCCAGCCTGAGCGAACTGCTGGCCGTAAACGATCCTGGCGACTATGGGAGCGACTGCCACCCAGACGCCTGCGCCAATCAACGACGCCAGCAAAACACCTTTGAACGAACGCGCAATCAACGCGGCAAACGATCCGTCATTTGCCACCCAGGCACGCGACATAGAAGGCAGCAGGTTGAAAAAGTACAGCCAGACAAAGGTATGCAGCGCCATCAAAATTCGCATCGCCCCGCCGAAATACCCAACATCTTCCGCCGAAGCGATCAATCCCAGAATCAATGTCGCGCCGGTCATCTTCACCACCCAGAAGATTTGGCTGAGCCCAATGGTCATGCCGTCCCGCAATAATTGCGGCGAAAATTTCCAGAGTAACTGAATTCGCCCATTTAACTTGCGGCGATACGCCCACACGCCAAAAACAGCCGCAGAAGTAGCGCCAATGGTTTCGGCCAAGCCCACCAGCCAAATTTTCGAAGCCTGTCGCACCAAAACAAACACCATCACGGCAAAAACCGTCTGACGAATCACCTGAATTGCCGCGATCGTCCGCATTTGGTCGTGGCCTTGAAAAACCCATTGCAGCAACAGCGGCATCGCCAACAGGCTTAATCCGTAAACCAGCAACAGCCGCGTCTGCATTTCCGCCTGGCCAACCGCCAACGCGAAAATTACCAGCGCAACGTACATCACGACAGTCAGCAGCATTCGCACCAGAATGATTTCGGAAACCAGCGCATCCGTTCGTTCAGGAGCTTTGGCAATTTCACGCGCGCCAAATGGATTGAAGCCTTGTTCAACAATCAGCCCGGCACACATTGCAGCGGCAGCGGCGAATTCGATGTAGCCAAAGCCTTGCGGCCCAGCCACGCGCGCCAGATAAGCGAACGCCGCAAAGGTCATCACCTTCGCGGCAATTTCGGCTCCAGCCAATGAGAGAAAGTTTTTGAGCAATGGCAACGCCTTAATTCCGGGTTGGCAGCACAGGCAACGATGCCCTGACGCCGGTTTGATAATCAGCTCGTTCGCCGATCGGCAAAGGTTCGGGTTTTTGCCAGACCTTCGCCCCAATCATGGCCTTGGCTAGTTGAAACGGCTGAAAGGTGATGCTGGGCCACATAAAGATTTCGTTGGTGCAATAACATTCTTTGGCGCTGATCGAAGCGCGAAGTTGTTTGGCTTCTTCCGAATGCCAGATTTCCATAAAGGTTTTCTTCCGCAGGTTGCCGATGGGTTTGTGCTGTTCACACAACCCAACGTCGCCGTTGGCATTGACGACAACGCTTAACACTCCGGCTCGGCAAGGAACCACCTGACGCTGCTGTTTGGCAGTTTCGACTTTCGCCCACTGCAACATCGGCTCAACAATGCTGCCGTAACGGCTTTCTTCGCGCGGCGCCCACAACCGCTGCACGTATTCGTAAAGCTTCTGATATTCCGTCAGCAAAGGCCCTTGCAGCGAAGGGTTCTTCCGGTCCCCGCGAATCAGCGCCAGGTTGTGATGCGACATTTTCGGGCATCGCTCATACAGATAAGTCGTCAGCCGCCGAATCTCGTCCATGTTTTCCGACGTGGCGGTTGAAATCGAATGAATCTGCAACCGAGAATCTTCTTTCTGCAATTCCACCAGCGCGTCGTACGTTTCCATCGAATGTTTGAAAGCGCCGGGTGCGACGCGGAACCGGTCGTGGAACTCTTCCATTCCGTCCAGCGAAAGTTCGATGGCGAAAATCTTCAGGCTTTTTTCCTTCAGCGTTTCCCGAATCTGGGTAATGGTTTTGTCCGTGTACCAGCCGTTGCTGGGGACGTAAATTTCCTTGACGCCGTTCTGCCGTATGAACTGGCGGCAGATTTCGCCAAACTCTTTTCGCAAAAATGGCTCGCCGCCGGACAGGTTCAGGTTTTCAATCGGCCCAAGTTCTTTCGACAAACTGACGATTTCTTCAAAACTCAGATCGTCGCGTTTATTCAAACTGGTCCAGTAAAAACAATGCTCGCATTTCATGTTGCAGATCGAATTGATGAACAGAATGACGAACGGTGGGCTGGCGACTTCGGGGATGGCCAGATTCTGCCAGTTCAAACGTGCGTGTTTCGCGACTCGGTTGAGCAACTCCATTTTTAAGACTCCTTACTTCATCAGTCAGGGCGAATAGATTTTCTCTGTAGCAGCTCAGGTTTCTTTGTCACCTAGCGACATTTGAATTTAGCCGTGGGTGCAACCCACGGAAAGCAAGTTAGTTGTTCCTCGTCGCGTCAGCGACGACTGAACTCAGGCGTCGCTGACGCGACGCAAATGTTTTTTTGCTTTCCCCGGCGTTGAAACGCCGGGCTAAATTCAACCGTCGCTCTGCGACGAAGAACATTGAGCTGCAATTTGTATTTTTCCGGTGAATAGCTAATAGCATTCGTCAATTTCCGGCCATTGCCTGTCGAACAACTCTTCCCCAACGTCTGACTGCCAGATATCGGTCAAGCTTTCCTGTCACTAGCGATTGCAACTGTTGCGGCGATTGCAGGTAGTACATATCCACGCGCGGCAAAAGATGAAGCGGTTCATCTTTGGTTCGCCGCAATTCAGTGGTGCAAGCCGAACGAACGGTTCGCCGCACGACTTCTTCAGCCTGACGATTCAAATAGCCGTACGGGTAAGCAAAGTTTTCAACCGCTAGCCCGGTTTGTTCGCTGATATCAGCGCAACCGCCTGCGATTTCTTCTTCAAGCTCTTTTTCTGATAACCACCGCAAATCTGGATGCGTGCGCGTGTGCCCTCCGATTTCAATTCCTTGCTCCGACAATTCTTGCACCTGTTGCCAGTTCAACATCTGCCGCGAACCCAGCCCCGACGGCGGCGCGTCCCAATCGTTGCGGCCTTCGACGTGGCCGCTGATGACAAACACGGTTGCACTGAAGTTATGTTTTGCAATTTCCGGCATTGCGGCTTCATAAAAATTGGCGAAGCCGTCATCGAAGGTCAGCACCGCACTCTTTTCCGGCCATCGCCTATTTGCTTCTCGGTAAGCCAGAGCTTCGCGAAGCGAAATTCCGCGAAAGCCTGCTTCGGCCAGCGCGCGCATCTGATCGGCAAACGTTTTCGGAGCAATGGAAACCACTGATCCGCTGTCGTCAATCGAGTGATACGTCAAAATTGCCAGCATTCGTTTATTCGGACCTCGAAGCGCCTGCATTGAATTCGGCAACCGGAGCGAATTCGCTCGCGAGCGGTTCGCCCAGGATGTATCCAACCAGCTCGCCCCACGACCAGGCGATCAGCAATCCGGCGATCAACGGGAGCGTCGGAATGATCTGCCCAGCGGTTCGTCGTTGCCGCAGCATATGTTTCAAATTCCGCAGCAACAGCAGCGCCGGAAGCACTGGCGTCATGGCGGCCAAAAAGATTCGCTGGCCAAACCCAAGCGACGCGACGCGGGTTTCGGCAAAAACGCGGCCCCATTCGGCACGCTCGCGAATTGCCTGCACGTAATCAATCGGCGGACGATGCTTGTAAACTTTCAGCGCCGGATCCAGCCGCAATTTCATCCCGCGATCCCGGAGCGCCCAATGAACCATCGTTTCGCTGTAGGCGTCACGCCAGACGTCGCGCGTGTATTCAATCGCTTCGCGCTTGTACGAAATGTTTAGGTCGGAAACGTATTCGGCTTCCGTGGCTGCCAATGGACTGCCGTACCGCCCGTGATCGCAATAATACGCCGCCCAATGGAGTGGTTGATCCACCGCGTTATCAATCGAACCGCCAATCACCGCAGCCGGCAACCGGTCGTGAGCCGCCAGAATTTCCGACACCCAGTTTCCAGCCGGAACAACCTGATCTTCGGTCATCGCAATCACCCGCCCGCGCGCCAGATCCAAACCAACAGCCCGGCGACGATCACACAGCCGATGCTGATGCGCAGGGACGTTTGAATTCGCGGCAATTCCCAGATCGGTGATGAAAGGAAAATTCACTTCAGGAAATTCTGTTTTCAATTCGCCAATTTCAGCAGCCCACTTGTCATACGGCACGATGATCTCGGCTGCTACAGTTTGAACCTGCAAGCGCAAGGCCTTCAGACAACGACGCATGGTGTCTTTGCCGCCGATGACCGTGATCAGAATCGAAATGGCAATGTCAGTTTTCGGCTCGTTGTTCTGCACCGATCGAAGCCTCAATAGTTTCCGGACCACCAGTCCGTCCTGTCACGTAACCAGCCAATTCGCCCATTGACCAAAGTATCTGCAACAGCGCAACCAGCGGCAACACAGGCACAATCCGATTCAGATGGCGGCCTTTCGTCAATGCCAGGCGAACGATTCGCAATGTCAGCACTGCTGGCAGCAGA
Organism: uncultured Heliomicrobium sp.; assembly: GCA_964639915.1. Taxonomy (GTDB): domain Bacteria; phylum Acidobacteriota; class Blastocatellia; order RBC074; family RBC074; genus RBC074. The sequence goes on along the minus strand of CAZXHW010000286.1, from coordinate 63 downwards.
AAAGATAATCCGCAATAAATCACGCGCTGAGCCAGGCTCATGGCTTTTGCTCGCGTGCCCGCA
>CAZXHW010000285.1:0-9125 GCA_964639915.1 uncultured Heliomicrobium sp. | reverse complement strand
GCGGCCCGGGTGGTGGTCCTGGCGGGCCTGGTGGGGGTCACGGCGGCGGTCGTCCGTAACGATTAAAGGCTCAGAAAAATTCTTTATCACGCAATCCACGCATAACTGAAGAGAAGGAGAGGCTGTCATCTAGCAAAAGGTGGCAGCCTTTTTTGTCTTATTCATTCTGGATCGGAATTGGTTTTCGATTTTCATCCACGGCAACATACACGGCTTCGGCTTCCATGACGCGAACGATATTGTCGCTGTCGCGGTACCGCATGGCTTCGACGACGATGCCAACAGTGACGGAAGTTCGGCCGACTTTGATTGTGCGCGTATAAAAGCTGATGACATCGCCGACGAAAACCGGCGCAATGAATTCGATCCCGCGCATGGCGACGGTGACAAACAATTTATCGGCTTGCTTGCGAGCTTCTATGCCACCAGCCAAATCCAACTGGCTCAGAATAACTCCGCCGAAAATCGTTCCGCCTGGATTGGTATCACGCGGCAACATTGAAACTCGAATGGCCAGATTGCCAATGTCATTTGTTTGATCCTGATTTGCTTCATTCATAGGCCGCGTATCCTAGCCGCCAGAAAAGCGATTTTCCAATCCTGGCAGTAGCGCGATTTTTCAAATCGCGGCACAATTCCCGCCATGCAAACCAATCAACCGATCAAACAACGTGCTCAGGAATTTTTCTCTGATCTTCAAGATAAAATCTGCCGCGCTCTTGAAGAAACCGATGGCTTGGCCAAGTTCCGGGAAGACAACTGGCAACGCGAAGGCGGCGGAGGCGGGCGAACTCGTGTCATCGAAAACGGCGCGGTATTTGAAAAAGGCGGTGTCAATTTTTCTGCTGTCGCTGGGGTTTTGCCGGAACAATTTGCCTCAAAAATTGGCGAAGGCATCGAGGGAGCGGAAGGCCGCGAGTTTTTTGCCACGGGCATTTCGCTGGTTTTGCATCCGCGCAATCCTTACGTGCCGACAGTTCATGCTAACTTTCGCTACCTGGAAAAAGGGCAGGCAAGCTGGTTTGGCGGTGGCGCTGACCTGACACCTTACTATGCCTTCCGCAAAGACGTCGTTCACTTTCACCAAACCCTGAAAGACGCCTGCGACCCGCACGATGCGGATTACTACCCGCGCTTCAAAAAATGGAGCGACGAATATTTTTTCATCAAACATCGCAATGAAACGCGAGGTGTCGGCGGAATCTTTTTTGATTACCTGCAAGGCGATTTGGAAAAACTGTTTGCCTTTGTCCAGGACGTTGGCGAAGCCTTCTTGCCGGCTTATCTGCCGATTGTTGTCAACCGTGCAAACGAAGCATTCGGCCAACGTGAACAGCAATTTCAGCAGATTCGCCGAGGACGATACGCCGAATTCAATCTGGTTTATGACCGCGGAACGACATTTGGCCTGGAAACGCGGGGAAGAACTGAATCAATTTTGATGTCACTGCCACCATTAGCGAGCTGGGTATACGATTACAAACCGGAAGCCGGTAGCGCAGAAGCAGAAGCGTGGACCTACTACACACCGCAGGATTGGTTAGGGGAGCGTTGATAAAGTTGGCTTGGTTACGAAAAATTGAAGCTCGTCTCCGAAATTCTGGATAAAATTGAGATTTGTAAAGGATGTAATCTGGCAGATTTGCCGATAAACCAAGGGTTTTTACGGAGATAGCTTGGAACCCAGCAGGCAAATGTTCGTGGCATCGTGCTTGCTCTATTCAGCACCGAGTGCGAGTTAGTTCTTGCACCATTGTCTTCCAAGTTTTCATCCCAGCAAAGCTAGCCTTTACAAGGAGAGATCAAAAGTCTCTCCTTATTTTTTTGGTTTCACCGCAATTTTCACAAGCGGCTCAAGTTGAGCCATCTAACAGATTAAATTTGAGCCAGCGCCTGATCAAAATCCTTCAGCAGATCGGCCTCATCTTCCAGCCCGACTGAAATTCTGACCAAACCGTCATTGATTCCTGTTGCTGCGCGTTGTTCAGCGGACAATTGCAAACTCCACATCGAAGCCGGATGCACCACCAAAGTTTCAAAGCCTCCCAAACTGGCCGCGCGAACGCCTAGTTTCAGTGCCGACATCACCTTGTCTGCCGCTGAATACCCGCCGCGCAATTCTACGCTCAGCATTCCAGTGAAACCTGACATCTGCGATTTGGCCAGTTCGTGTTGAGGATGTGATTCCAGGCCAGGGTAATAAACTCGCCCTACTTTCGGGTGGGTTTCGAAGAATTTGGCGAGCGCCATCGCATTGCTATTGTGACGTTCAACCCGCAACCCCAACGTTCTTAAACCGCGCAGCAGCAGCCAGGCATCAAATGGGCTAAGTGCGGCACCGGCAACCAGGGCAAATCGCCATACTCGTTCCAGCAAATCTTTGTTTCCGACCATGGCTCCGGCAGTTACGTCGTGATGTCCGCCGATGTATTTCGTTGCGCTGTGAACAACGGCGTCAATGCCAAATTCCAGCGGGCGCTGATTAATCGGCGTGGCAAACGTATTGTCGCAAATGGTCAGAATGCCGCGAGGTTTGGCCAACTCTACGATAAAGCTCAGATCGGTCAATTGCATCAACGGATTGACCGGGGTTTCTACGTAAATCAATTTGGTGTTTGATTTCACAGCATCAGCGAATTCAGCATTATTGGTTTGGTCAACGAAGCTGACTTCGATGCCCCAGCGCGGCAAAATGTCTTTCAGTAATGTTGTCGCTCCGGCGTAATGATTGGTTTGTGCCACAATGTGGTCACCGGTGTTCAAACTGCCAGCGATGGCCGAAAAAATCGCGCCCATTCCCGAACCGAACACCAATGCCAGTTCGCCGCCTTCCAGTTCAGACAACGTCTCCTCAACCATTGCGTGGTTCGGATTGCCATAACGCGTATAAAACTCCTGCGGTTTGGTAGCGACAGCAATTTCAGCGAATTCTTCGGCGGTTTCAGCGCCGAAAGTCGTCGTTTGCCAGATGGGCGGGCTGATGGCCGAAGTGCGATTCAATTTTTGGGCGGCATAAACCGCCTTGGTCTGCATTCCTTCCAGATCAACTTTTTCCTTGCTCATTCAAAATTCCTTTCAGCGCAAAGCGGCAAAGGCGCAAAGAACCCTGTTGACTCTTTGCGCCTTTGTGCCTTGGGTTAATCAAAACAATTAGTGTTGAGATAAATGCGTGTATTGCAGCGTCATCAACGCTTGTTTGACGGCGATGACGGCGGCCGTAAATTGCGAATCCTGAACCAAAACGGCATCCGTGCTGTACGTCGAAATGCTTAAAATGCTGATGTCGGCAGCGGCCAGTGCGCGACTGATTTCGGCGATGAACCCGACGACAGTGAAATCCAGAAACGTATCGAAGCGGATCATTCGCCAGTTGCCCCGGACCTGCGCGGTGGGGAAACGCGAAGCCGCTTGATTCCAGATTTCTTCGGCAATCATCAACGTGACTTCAAGTTTGTCACGCGTCAGCGAAACAAACTCCTGACCGGCAACATCACGAATGCAATCAACCGCTGCCTGGTAAGCCGACAGCGGCAAACTGGCGACAACATATTTTGTTTCAGGCAGATAAAGTTGAATTGCCATAGGTTTACTCAATCACCGCGCGCCGGGTCACTACCGCGACTGGTAAGGAGCGGGTTATTCAATTACCGCATAAGCCCTGACGGGAAAAGTCCCGACTCCGCGAAACTTCACCGGCACAGCGTGAAAACGAAATCCTGATGACGGCAACTTGTTCAAATTACAAAGGTGCTCAGCAATCGGAATGCCCGCGCCAAGCAGCACCGTATGCGCTGGACGTTCACCGTCATCCATATTGTCAATGTTGACCGAATCAATGCCGACCAGCGCGACTCCGGCAGCGACCAAATACTCCGCCGCCGCGCGAGTCAGAAACGGAGCTTCCTGACCATAATGCGGTGTTTGCCAGTGAATGTCCCAGCCTGTGCGAACCAGCACAGCGTGGTTTTTCAAGCTTTGGTTTTCAAGCCGATCAACATCAATCGCGCAGCTTTCGCGGTTGGTCACGTCAATCAGTACGCCTTCCAGATCAGCCAATCGTTCCAGCGGCAGCGACGCCAGATCACCACCTTCCGCAAAGCGGTGAAACGGCGCGTCAACGTAAGTTCCCGTGTTCGCCACCATCTCAATGCGACCAATCTGAAACGTCGTTCCTTCTGCATAAATGCCGAGCGCAGCTTCACGGCTCAGGTGGTCTGAAATAACCGGAGCGGGCAAACCGGGATAGGTTGTCATGCCCGCTTCGATTTCATGGCTTACATCAATCAGCCTGCGCATCATCACCTCATTGCTGCTTGAGGCCAGCCCGATTTGCGAAGCTCCTGTTTCAACCGGCCCATTGTTGCTTCGACATCTTCCAGCTTGCGCGGGATCGAAGCGGACAGATTCACAGGGTCGCCGGTTGTCACCAGAATGTCGTCCTCGATGCGAATACCAATGCCTTTGTATTTTTCAAAAGCTGGACGAACGGCCTGGATGAATCGCTCGTTTTCCGGCGTCTTTGGCAGCCAATCCAGCGCGTCCGGGCGAATGTAAATTCCCGGTTCAACTGTCAGCACCATTCCTGGTGCAAGCAGCGTGCGGTAATCGCCCACGTCGTGAACGTTCATGCCGATCCAGTGGCTGGTTCCGTGCATAAACCAGGTGCGGAATTCGTTGTTGTCTTTTGAAGTAATCAACCCGAGTTTGAACAAACCTTCTTTGATCACTTCAGCCGTAGCGCCTTGAACCGATTTAACGTTCGATGCCGAATCAAAAACGTTGCCGACAATGTTGCCTGCGCGAACTCGATTGATCGAAGCCGTCTGCGCGTCATAAACGATGCGATAAATGTCCGCTTGCTCTTTGGTAAATTTGGCGTTGATCGGCAGCGTGCGCGTGATGTCGGCAGTGTAATGATCAAACTCCGCCGCGCAATCCATCAGCAGCAAGCTGTCATCGGCCAGTTTTTCCTGGTTGGTGATGTAATGCAGCGTGGTTGCGTTTGCGCCAGCGCCGACGATGCACGGATAGCCCCAGTTGTCGGCTCCGCGACGTTTAAAGGTGTATTCGAATTCGGCCTGAATTTCGTATTCAAACATTCCCGGCGAAGCGGCGGCAAAAACACGATGAAACGCTTCAGACGTAATGTCGGCAGCGTGTTGCAACAGCTTAATTTCCCAAGGGGATTTCATCAGCCGCAGTTCGGCAAAAATTGGATGCGCAGTTTTGAGTTTCAGGCCAGTTTCAGCGGCTTTCAGGTTTTCGGCAAATTCGTACTCTTGACGATATTCGCGCAGATCGCGTGTTGGCGGGGTCAGCAAATAAATTTCGCCCTGATTATTCTTTACGGCTTCGACGAAGGTTTGAAACTCGGTTTGCCACTGAGAGGCAAGATCTGCGTTCGGTTTCGGAGTCGTGCCACGTTTGGCAATGGCTGTTTCAGCGCGCGGAGCCAACGTCGCCAAAAAGCTGTTCAGCAATTTCATGTCCCAGATTTCCTGGATGCCGCTGCGTTTGCGGGCTTCGTCATTACTGAGCATGTGCCCTGTCCAGGTTTCGCGGCGCGGGTCGCGTTCGGGAACAAACAAAATCTCTCTCGTTTTCTTTGCACCGGGAATCAGCACCAACGCGGCTCCGTCCTGATTAATGCCGGTCAGATAATACAGATTGTTTTCCTGACGATAGTGGTAATCCACGTCATAGGTGTAAATGCGCGGTTCGGTGCTGAACAAAACCATCATGGCTTTGTCGCCCATGCGCTTCATTACTTCCTGACGCCGTTTGGCCAATTCAGACAACCGTTCTGTTTCGGAAATCTTCGGGGCGGCTTGAGCAACACGCCAAAAATCGGGCGCTGAACTGTTTGCTTGCACGGAGGTTGTGGTCGGCAAAGCAGTCAAAAGCAAAACGGCCAGCGTCACCACAAAAGCAGAGACACCAAAACGCAAACGGCGAGAATTCGTATTCATCGGTTTACCTCGTAGACTTGTTCTATCAGGAGACTTTGATCAGGAACCACAACAATACCACGTGAAAAGCCCACATCGTAAGCGCGTACGGCAATTGAAACTTGATGACGCCGTATTGGTCGCGCAAATTCAGCAGCGCCGCCGGGACAATGTTGAAGTTCGCCGCCATCGGCGTCATCAGAGTTCCGCTGGAACCAGCGGTCAGCGTGATAATCGCCGCCATCGCGGGGTTGACCCCGAACGGTTTGATGATCAACGGAACCAGAACGCCTGTGGCAATGACTGGAAACGCGGCAAACGAATTCCCCATCACGATGGTAAATAGTGCCATTCCCAGACAATTTGCCAGCACCAGCAAAAACAGATTGTTGCCGGGAATAACCGATTGAATACCGCTGGCAATCAAATCGCCGACTTTGGCCGCCGTAAAAATCACGCCCAGGGAAGCCAGCAATTGCGGCAGAATATTTACTGCGCCCATTGCTTCGTTCAGCCTGCGGCCTTCGTTCATCATCACGCGAAAGCTTGATCGAGTCAGCCCGAGCGCAATCACCATCGCCGCCAAACCACCAAAACCCAGCCCGACAAGCGCGCCTCGGTTGGCATCCATTCCAAGCAAACGAAATAGGATGGCGAAAAAAAACGTCATCACTGGGATGGCAATCACTGGCACGAAGATTTGATTGCCAAAGGAACCTTTCCTGGGTTCATCGCCCCGTTGAGCTTCTCCTTTTCCAACTTGCCCCAATCCATCCAGCGTTACCAGAAACAGAACCAGCAAACCCGTCAGCCAGTACGGCATCAGGCTGCCCATCGCAAAAATCACACCCAAAACCAGCCAAAATAATCCGCTGCCGATTCGTCGCGGATTGCTTCTGTCTGTAAACGTCATTGCCGCAAAAACAAACAGCACAATTCCTGTCAGAACGTACACGGCATCCAGACTGAAGATTCTTTCGATCATCGCGCCGCCTCCGCTTTCAGCCAGCGATCCAGCAGCCAGAACTGGATGACGGCAAACAGAATTGAAGCCGCGACGACGGGAAGCGTGTAGCGAACCAAATCCCAAACCCCGACGGCATATCCCAAACCATTCATCACGCCAAATACCAGCAAAATCCCAGCTTGCACAGGTGACAAGTTCTGGCCATAAAAGTTGCCATAGTTTTCAGCGGCAGCGTTGGCAGCTTTGATACGTTCAACTGCGCGCTCAGACAGGTCAGTACCGCGACCGGTAGGGAGCGCCGAGTCTGACGACAATCTGCCCTCAGATGATTCGCTACCTACCGGTCGCGGTACTGATTCGGTTGCTTGCGCCGCACCCAACGACATCGGAAACACCAGTGGACGCACAAACGACGGATGACCATTTAGCCGAATGCCAATTGCTCCATGCAGCACGCGAAAAAGTTGATAGACAATCTGCAAGCGTCCAACCGTCGCGGCTTTGATTCCGCGAATCAGTTTGGCGGATTGTTCCTGCAAGCCGAAGCGTTCGGATAACCCAATTGCCGGCAGCGTGATGATGAACAGCGTCATCAGCCGATTGTCGGCAAACGCTTTGCCCAAGGTATTGATAATTCCGGTTTGGCCGGGCTTGGTCAGCAGCGGCAAGTGCTGAAAAAAACTTTCGTGGGAAAACAGCGGCAATCCGGCGACAAGCCCTGTCGCCAATGCGGCGACAACGACCACCATCGTCGTTCTCAGCTTCAGGGCAATGCCGACGACGATGATAACCACACCAATGAGTTTGAGCAGATCGTGTGCGTGCAAAGCGGTGACCTCCCAGGTTGTTGACAAGAATCGTTCAGGGTGAATAAATCGCGGCAACTTGATACCACACTACTGGAGAATTCATGAACTATCGAACTTTAGGCAGAACAGGCATAAACGTGTCGGAAGTCGGCTACGGAGCCTGGGGAATCGGCGGCGTTCAATGGACGGGCGGCGATGATGACGAAGCCAAACGAGCGCTGAATCTGGCGATTGACCAAGGATTGAATTTCATTGATACGGCGCTGGCCTATGGGCGTGGCCACAGCGAACGATTGGTCGGCGAAGTCGTTCGCGGGCGCAAAGAACGGATTTTCATCGCCACGAAAATTCCGCCGATGAATATGCAATGGCCTGCGCAGGCTATGTCACTGGAAGAAGTTTTTCCGGCTAAGTACATCATTGAATGCACGGAAACCAGTTTGCAGAATCTAGGCGTCGAAAGAATTGACCTTCAGCAATTCCACGTCTGGCATGACAATTGGGCCCAGCGCACGGAATGGATCGAAGCCATTTCGAAACTTCGCCAGCAGGGAAAAGTGGGACACGTTGGCATTTCGATCAACGATTATCAGCCGACAAATGTCATTAAGGCGTTGCGAACCGGTTACATTGATGCCGTTCAGGTGATCTACAACATTTTTGAGCAGGCTCCGAACGAAGAGCTGTATCCGGTTTGCCAGGAACTGAATGTTGGTGTGCTGGCGCGCGTGCCATTTGACGAAGGCGGTTTGACCGGAGCCATCAAGCCCGACACGGTTTTCCCCGAAGACGATTTTCGTTCGTGGTTTTTCCGTGGGAATCGTAAACAGAAAGTATTTGACCGCGTTGAAAAGTTGAAAGCTTTGCTTGGCGCGGAAGCCGCCAGCTTGCCGGAACTCGCTTTGCGCTTCACGCTTAGCCACGATGCAGTCAGCACAGTGATTCCCGGCATGCGAACGATCAAGCACGTTGAATCCAACATTGGTTGTTCCGATGGCCGAAAACTGTCGCCTGAATTGCTGGAAAAACTGAAAGCCTTTGCCTGGGATCGAACCGGCGACTGGTAAAAAGGAGTTTTGATGAGCAAACCCGTCCCAGCCATTGAATTTCGCAATGTTTCGATCAGTTTTGATGACGTGCAGGCGCTCAAACAAATCAGCTTTGCGCTGTATCCGGGCGAACTGATTTGCATTACGGGCGATTCGCAATCCGGCAAATCCGTACTGTAGCGGCTGGCACTGGGATTTTTGCAGGCTGACGAAGGCGAAATTTGGATCAACGGAACCAACATCATCGGTCTGGACGAAACCGAACTGCTCAGTGTTCGCCGCGGATTGATGGGCATGGTCTTTCAGGAAAACGCGCTTTTCACCGGGCAATCAGTTTATGAAAACGCCGCTT
>CAZXHW010000284.1:0-9162 GCA_964639915.1 uncultured Heliomicrobium sp. | reverse complement strand
GTCACCGAAGCGAAGGGAATCCCAACAGGGCTCGCCGCGTTCTAGCGCTTGCTTTCCGTCGCGCCGTACGCGATGTATTTGATCGTTGGCGAAGACCACTGGAAATGGAGCGTCGCGCCGCTGATCGAAGAAATGGGACTTGGCGACCGGGTCCGCATCACCGGTTACACGACTGAAAAAGATTTCTTTCGGTATTTGAAAGCTTCCGACGTGATCGTCAATTTGCGGTTCCCGACGGCGGGCGAAACTTCCGGAACGCTGATTCGTTCGCTGGGAGCAGGAAAGCCGGTCGCTGTCACGGATTTCGGTCAGTTCGCCGAATTGCCAGACGACGTTTGCCTGAAAGTGTCTGCTGGCCCGGACGAAGAGAAAGAGCTTTACGCGAAGCTGCGCGCGCTGGCTTACCGCCCAACATTGCGCGAACAGCTTAGCCGCCGGGCTTCGGAGTGGATTCGCAGCGAAAATGAAATCAGCCGTTGTGCCGCCCATTATCTGGATTTTGCTGAACGCCTTGTGAAAGAGCGACGCCCAGAAGCAGACCCGCATACGCTTTCGTTCAAGCAGCCGGAAACGATCAAACTCGATCCCAAAAAGTCGCTCGAATATGTTAAAGGCTTTTTTGCCGAAGACCCGAACGCCAGCAGTTATCTGCAAAAACATGGCAAACGAATCATCGAAACGGTTGAATTGGTTCCGATCGGCGACAAAAGCCAGCGTTTGCTCGAACTGAGCAGCTATTTGCAGATGACTCCGTTGATCAAACGTCACGGCGCTTACGGCGAAATCGTGCTGACCAATTGGTGGAAAGGCGAAACGCGCCACCAACTGCAAACTGTCAGGAATGCTGCGATCGAGGAAATCTTGAGTTTCGACATGCTCAACGTGGATGTTGAACGTGATCGCTTCCCGTTTCCCGACGGACATTTCGATGTTGCGCTGTGCTGTGAATTGATCGAACACTTGACGACCGATCCGATGCACATGCTGATCGAGTTGAATCGCGTGCTGAAATGGGGAGGTTTGCTGATTGTCACGACGCCAAACATTGCCAGCGCGTTCAGTTTGGGCAAAGCTCTGGCGGGCAATAGTCCGTACGTTTACGGCGAATACAATCCGAAAAGTCCTGGTGACCGGCACAGCCGCGAATACACACCCAACGACATCAAGATTGCGTTGAATGCTGCGGGCTTCAAAGTCATCAAACTGTTTACCAAAGACCTATGGGCGCAAACCGACGAAGCGTTTCTGCAATGGCTGGATCAGGCAACTGGATTTGGCGTCCCGCGCGAGCTTCGCGGCGACAACATTTTTGCTGTTGGCAGAAAGCTGAGCACTCAATTTGACCGGTTTCCTGATGGACTCTACGACTGATGATCTCGGTTCAAAACGTCTCCAAACTATATCGCGTTTATGACTCGCCATCCGGCAGGTTGAAAGAAATCCTGCTGCGCGGCCGGCGAAAATACCATCGCGATTTTTGGGCGCTGGAAAACGTCAGCCTGGAAGTTCCCACAGGCGAAGCCGTTGGCATCATTGGGCGCAACGGAGCAGGGAAGACGACGCTGCTGCAAATCATCGCCGGAGTGTTGCAGCCAACGGTGGGCGATGTTCGCGTTGAAGGTCGCGTGACCGCGTTGCTGGAACTCGGCAGCGGCTTCAATCCTGAATACACTGGCCGCGAAAACATTTTGCTTAGCGGCCAGATTCTTGGCTTCAGCGAAGACGAAATGCAAAAACGCATGGACGTGATTGTTCAGTTTGCTGAGCTTGAAGCGTTTGTGGATCAGCCGGTTAAAACCTATTCAACAGGAATGTTGATGCGGCTGGCATTCGCTTCGGCCATTCATGTTGATCCGGATGTTTTGATCGTTGACGAAGCTTTGTCGGTTGGCGACGTGTATTTTCAGCGCAAATCGCTGGATCGGATGGAGTATTTTCGAAAGGCTGGCAAAACCGTTTTATTCGTTTCGCACGATCCAATGCTGGTGCAGCGGTTCTGCACGCAGGCGTTGTGGATCGAAGGCGGCAAAGTGGCAATGACCGGCAACGCGCGCGAAGTTGTCACGGCTTACCAAGCCTTCTGCGCCAAATTAGAAGACGACCGGTTGCGAAACGCTGCGCGAAACGGCGGCATTGGGTCACGCGAACACGACGAAATTTTGCGCGAACTGCAATTAACTGGCTCTCGCTGGGGAAATGGCAAAATTCGATTTGCCAATGTTGAAATGCTGAATTCACGCGGCGAAGCCACCTGGGTTTTCAGCCATGGTGAAGAAGTCACAATCCGCCTTCACATCGAATCCGATGCCGATTACCCGCAGCCGATTTTTGCCGTGGATATTCACCGTTACGACGGCATTTTTATCGGCAGCATCAACAATTTAGACACGCACGCCGCTAGCTTACCGATCACACGCGGCGCCAATTCGCTTGACCTGCACATTTCAAAGCTGGAGCTTTCGCATAACGTCTACTTCCTTTCGCTGAAGGCTTATACGCAAGATGGCTCGCCCGATTGGAATGACCCCGCAGACATTCATAACCAGATTTATCAGTTCGATGTGGTTTCGGAACAGGCAACGCACGGCTTGATGAAGTTCGAGGCCGAATGGTACGGTATTGGCGCGCGGTCGTAAGGCGTGGACGGAACAGGCTGGTTACGCGATCAGCATATTGCTCGCCACTCTCTCCAACGACAATTCATAGGAGCTATCAATGCCACAAGTAATACTCAATGCTGCGGGGCCGCTGCCTTTGTCAGTTACATTTGCCGCTGAAAGCGATGATCCGATCACATTCTTCGTTGCTGGGAGCTGTTGGTCGCAACAGCCAAATGTCGAAATTGGATTCGCCGTTATTCTCGATGGCCAGCAAATTGGAAATGCGACGATCTATTCCAACGGATCGGCCACGCACAGAGCCGTCGTTCCGCAATTCGTTCCCTGGCAATTCGACGGGCCAGGGAATCACACTTTAGAACTGGTAGCGCTTCCCGGCGCGACAGTTTCTGACGTGAACGACCGTTTTACGGTTGTGATGGTGGATTGATTGAGGAAATGTCAGCGGCCCGGCTTGTACGGGCTGCTGACACCTTGCTCAGACGGAAAAACCTTCGCAATAACTGATAAACTCTCCAGCCAGTTCCAGCGCCGCCTGCGCCGAAGCTTCATCCACCGAACCGGCTTTTACGCCTTCAAACGTTTCCAGCAGATTTTTCCACGAACCGCTGGTTTTTCCTGAAAGCACAAACAGGTTTTCAAACTCCCACAACGCTTCCAGCGAAGTAAACGGATCAACCAGCTTTTGATATAGCGGCACGCGCGCGGCTGCGGACGCAGCTTCGTAACTTTCCAGCAAGACTTGTTCGTAATTGCCGTGCAGCAAATACGCTTTGGCTTGTTCCAGTTTGTTCTGCGCGGTTTCAAACGTCGGCACGACTTCGGCGATGGTTGTTCCGGCGCACTCACCGCGAACGCCGGAGCGAATCGAAAAGCGTTCGTTTTCATGGCCGTAATCGTCGTAAAACTCCGGGTTGGTATCGAAGGCAGGAATGGCTTTCAGCGGTTCCAGCACTTCTTTCACCCGTGCGTCGCCAATGCGGGCGATGAAGCTGTTGAAGTCTTCGCCGGAAACTTTTTCCGAATCGTGCAGCTTGAACAGAGTTTCGACCACGTTGATGGCATTGCGCGCCGGAAAGCGTCCGAAGACTTTGGCCGCCTGCGCGCGTCCATGGTTGGACTGCCCGCCCAGGAAGAGCAAGTGAGCCGGGAGGTTATGGCCTTCGTGCGAAACGGCTGCCGCGTGAAATCCTATGTTGGCGACCGCGTGCTGCGCGCAGCCATTCGGGCAGCCGGAAATTTTGATTCGCATATCGCGGTTCGCTTCGCGGTAAGGCGCAAGCGTGCCAGTAAAGAAAGATTCAGAAACCGCGCTGCCCAATCCTTTGGCCGAAGCGATGCCCAGTCGGCAGGTGTCTGCTCCGGGGCAGGCAGTCACGTCTGCAACAGTTTCCGCTCCGGCATCGCCGAGCGTGATTTTCCGAAGTTGCGAATAAAGGTCTGGCAAGTCTTCAACCCGAACCCAGGGCAAAAACAGATTCTGTTCAATCGAAACGCGCAACTGGTTGGCGGAAAACTTACGGGCGACGTCGGCTAAATCGCGTGCTCGATCAGAAGTAATGTCGCCGAGTTTGGTTCGGACGTGGACACCGCGAAATCCTTCCAAACGATGAGGAATGACGGAATCTTGCGCCCATTGCTGGTAATCCGAATCGTTTGTCAGCGGATGAAGCAAGTTCAGATTTTGGGTGGTCGCAGCAAGTTCCGGCTCAACAGCTTCTTCCAGAAAATCAGCCAGCGGTGGCAATTCGCCAATGATTTCACGTTCTGCGTCCACTTCGGCCATGAACTTATCCCAGCCTAAAGATTGGACCAGAAACTTCATGCGGGCCTTCATTCGTTGTTTGCGTTCACCGTAACGATCAAAGATGCGAATGACCGCCGCCGTGAAATTGAACATTTCTTCAACCGGCAGAAACTCCGAGTAAATGTGTGCGGGCATCGGGCCGCTGCCCAAGCCACCGCCAACGTGAACTTTGAAGCCGCGACGGATTTGGCCGTTTTCTTCTCGCGTGACCGCATGAAATCCCAGATCGTGAAACGCCAATGCGGAATGATCTTCTGCGCAGCCTTCAAAGGCGAACTTCATCTTGCGCCCCATGTTCTGATTGAATTTGTTTCGCAGCAGGAATTTGAACAGCGCGCGCGTGTATGGATACACATTGAAAACTTCCTTATGTGAAACTCCGGCACGATAACAGGCTGTGATGTTGCGAACCGTGTTGCCGCAGGCCTCACGAGTGGTAATTCCGACTTCTTCCAGTTCGCGCAACAAGGCAGGCGCATTTTCCAGCAACAGGTAATACAACTGCGCGTCTTCGCGGGTAGTGAAATGGATAAAGCTGCTGGCGTATTTGTCGGCAACGTCAGCCAGGCGGGTCAGTTGATCTGCCGTCAGGTAGCCACCAGGAATTTTGATGCGTTGCATCTGCACGCCTTCCTGACGCTGGGCGTACGTGCCGTATTGAAGCCGAAATTTCTGCATCTTGGTTTCGCCAACCAAGCCAGCTCGATACTTTTTGATTTGTTGCTCGTAATTCGCCAGTTCGTCTTCGATAAAATCGGGGATCGGGGAATCCTGCACCTGTGTCGAGGTCGCGTTCATAGTTCTCCTGAGTTGTTCTTTTTCGCCCTGCGTAAAACAAAAACGCTCCGGTTTCTGTTGTTGAAACCGGAGCGCCTGCTTTCTTATCTATTCTGCAATCTCAATTCGTAGAGTTGAACGTTGCTGGCAATCGGTCTCGCGTGTTGTTGTCTTTACAACAACAACACGTCGCCATCGCATCGCATCGCGCGTCAGCAGCGTTCGCTTTTTTCTGATGAAAAACTTGAAGAGTCATTGATTATGCCAGTAATCCTGATTGATCTTGGTCAAACCAAAAATAACGGCACCGGCGTCCGATGTCAAACCTGGTGACATCAGGCCTTAGAGTTCCATATTGATCTTGTTACATTTCTGCGGGAAGGATTTACGCTTGCCCTTGAGAATGAACCAGCCTACGCATTCGATCCGAAAACAGCACATCTATCTTTTTGGGTTCGATCACAGCCGTTACTTCCCCAATACCAAATTTGGGATGTAACATTCCCTGTCCTTTGCGATAAGTGCGCGTCCAATCGTAAAGCGCGCTGGTTCCAGTCAGCGCTCGCTTTTCCGTCGGGTCCTTGACCTTTTTGAACCTGCCATTCTTGCCGCATTGCGGGCAGTTCACGCGTGTAATCTGGCCTCGCTTCCCGACTGCAAGGACGACGTGTCCTTTTTCCTCACCGCAAATTAAACAGACTTGTTCAATCCGATCACCCACTAGATATTGATGTTGTTCCATAGGTATTTTCCTTGTAGACAGTAATGGGAAATGGAAACTCACTGTGTCTAGATCGCCAACCCGCGCCGAAGCACTTCTCGATTGGCGAGTGTTCTGACTTTTGAGCAATCCATGTCCAGGGGACTCCATTTCTTGCGTTAGAAAACCACGCTACTCCTTCCCTGCGTTCATGATAAATGCCGTTTACATCACCAAGTATTGCTGCTGCTAAAATGTCTTCGGGAATGGCGACTTTTGCGGCTCGATCAAGGACTCGCTCTAAGGCGCCTACAGCAGTTCTAGCCAGGGCATAATGGAAACTATCTTCGATCAGGTTGATCAGCGGACCGACGACCCGCGCATCGCCAATATCGCCAAGTGATTGGGCCGCTTCCTTTCTTACCAAATAAGACTTATCGCTGAGCGCTGTCATCAGCGCAACCTGAGCGCGCGGGTCTGTTGATCTGCTCAGCGCCTTTACAGAGTGGCGTCGCATCGTGTCGTTTCCGAACTTTAGCAGTAATAATCTTAGCCCTGTCATGATTTTGCCCTCTCTGATTTTGAAGGCATTTCGGTCAATGACAACACCCGTTTCAACTCTTTTCCGGCGAGACCGAAATACATGGCCATCTGTTTGAGTTGTGCATGGCCAGCGTAATCTGCCGGAGTTGCGCAGAATCTTTCGATGCCAGGAGCAAAATCCACGCACCGCATCTTTTTAGGAATTGTCAGTCCATTCCTGCAAGTGCCATTTGATTGCTGAAGAATGCAAAACTCGCACAGTGTCATGTGACCCGCCTTTATACGCTGCCGAATCGCTTTGGGATAGAAATTGAATCAAATCTATCGCCTGGTTAGTGGCTTTGCGCGAAACACAAAGCGCTCTCGACCGGAGATTGAGTGGTCAAGAGCGCCTGGGCTCAAGTATTCAGATTACTTTGAGATGAAGCTTAGTAACGCGACCGTGCTCGGCCACCGCCACCGCCGCCGCCGAATCCACCACGGCTTCCGCCGCCACTGTTTTCACGAGGCTTGGCTTCATTGACAGTTAAGCTGCGACCGCTCACTTCGGTGCCATTAAACTTATTGATGGCCGCCTCGCCTTCGGCTCTGGATCCCATTTCCACAAAGCCGAAGCCACGTGAGCGGCCCGTGTCGCGATCTGTCACCAAAGAGATTGATTCGACACTGCCAACTTGTGAAAAGAGATCCTGCAAATCTTGATCGGTCGTTTGGAATGCGAGATTGCCAACATAGAGTTTCATAGACATAAAAATAAACCTTTCCCCTTAGGAGGGGTTGAGAGAAGCTTCGAATTGAAGTGGCTTCGGAGTACGGTCGCAGCGAAGGCTTGATTTCGGGTGCCCTGTGGAGCAGCTTCTAAAGTTGTGATTTACCAGCTCCCGAACTTTCAAAAATAGCACTGCTACGAACATTGAATGGTAGAAGCACATCACCGTCGCGGTACGAGAGAAGGAATGAACTGACGAGAGAATGCTCTATATTCAGGCAAGTTGCAAGGCAGGTCAAAATCATGGCCATTAGCGATAGTCATTGTTCCTCTTACTTAGCTTATCCGAAAACTGTTTTCAGCTTGCGTAGGCAATCCATTTGCATTGCAAAACAGGCTCGCATCCTCTTTGGTTGACGGAGTTATTTGTTGCGCGTATGGTGAATATGAACTGAGCCTAGCTCACTCTCTTCGTCAGCTCCTCTGGGATTATCCAGACTATCTGAACTGCTTAGCTCACCTTCCAAGGAGCAGATAATGTTTATTCAGGATAACCTGCAAAAACTCAAAGTATTTTCCGAAGAGGACTTTTCCAAAACGAAATTTCTGACAATGTTTATCGGAGTAGTTATTGCTCCAATGATTTTGTTTGTGATTGGCGGGCGAAGTTCGGAAACTCTTTGGCAATCCAGCTTGATTTGGACTCTTTTGTTCATCGGCATGCTGCCTACTGTCAGCGTTGCCATTGGCCTGATGAAATTTAACAACGAGTCTCCTTCCAATAATTCGATTCGTGTAAATTGACAAGGGCGAAACTCGGTTGATAGCAGGCAGATTGAAAATCTGCTGCATCAGATCGAGTTGCCAATGGTGGTAGCCGAGAGCCGCGGTTAGAAGTTCGTTGGGCGATTTTCTACCGACTGTTTTGTCTGGTCAAAATCAGGCAAATTGGCTTCAAGGCCGCAGCTCTCGGCTGCGGCTAAGCTCAATGTATAAGCCAAGCCAGCAAGCTGGAAATTGGCGCAACTCTCAGAGAGGAGATGCCAGTGAAGATGGATGTGGGAAGCAAAGTGATTTATCCAAGCCAAGGACCTTGTGTGGTGGATTCAATTGTGAACCGAGACGTCTCTGGCAATCCGGTAAGCTTCTATCGGCTGATGCTTCTGGATGATAGTGGCGGCGAATTGCTTGTTCCAGTGGAAAGGGTGAAGACGATTGGCTTGCGAGATCTGCTGAAGAAGGCGGAAATTCCGAAGCTGTTAGGCCAGTTGGCCATATCCGGACAGACTGCCAAGACCTGGAAGCAGCGAATTCAGGACAATATGAAATTGCTGATGTCAGGTTCGGCGTTTGATCTGGCAGAAGTTGTTGAATCGTTGACCAAGTTGAACGAGAACAAATCGCTTTCATTTCGGGAGACTTGGATGCTGGAAAAGGCGAAAAAGCTACTGGTTTGCGAAGTTTCCGAAGTGTTGGGTGAAACGAAGGTCGCTGCTGAAGAGAAGATCAACTACGCACTCAAAACACGAACGGCAGTTTAACGCGAAAGCTTGTTGAGCCTGACAAGGGAGGGGAAGAAATGGCTAAATTCGAAATTTATCAAGACGGCGCTGGCGATTACCGTTGGCGGTTTCAATCGAACAGCGGAAAGATTCTGGCCGTTTCCGGCGAAGGGTACATCAATCGTGCGAATTGTGAGCATGCAATTATCCTGATTAAACGAGAGACTTCGCAGGCCATAATCGCGGATGTTGTGAAGTCCGTATCTTCAGATGTAGGAAATAGAAGCCGCTGATTGTCAGATTCCTAATGAGAAGGAAGAGGGAAGAAATGCTTGTAGTACTGTTGGACATGGACGATGCCATAAAACGTTTTGCTGCTGGCGAACAGGCTTATGAGTACAAGACGGAAGATTCCACGCTGCGACTTCTTGGCCCAGCCTGCGGATTTGGAACAGACAGTTTACGAATTTATCGGGAACAGGGGCTTTATGCGGAGAATCTTGCTG
>CAZXHW010000283.1:0-9181 GCA_964639915.1 uncultured Heliomicrobium sp. | reverse complement strand
AGGTGTAGAGCAAATAGACAAAGCCGTTCGTGGCAAAGTTGGGATCAAGCGCGACTCCCAACAAACCGCGTTCGCCGCTCGAATCAACCGTCAACGTCACAAAGGGCGTTGCCAGCAGCGTGCCTCCCTGAATTACGCGCAAGCTGCCGCCTTGCTGGCAAACAAAAATTCGCCCGTCCGGCGCAATTGCAAATGCCGTCGCGCTGCTCAGACCACCGGCAACCAGCGTTTCGGCAAATCCGCTGGGCAGCGTCGCCGCTGAAACTGGACGCTCTGGCCAGCCGGACAGCCAACCGGAAATCAAACCGGTCAACACACAAGTGATCAAAATTGTCAGAAGAATGGGGATGCGAAAGAAGGTAGAAAACGCTCGATTGCGGGAACAGCCAGGCTGTCCGTTAGCAGTGCTGCTAGATTTACGAATCATAAAATTCTCCGAGCTGCTATCAGCATTCATTCAAATATCGAGAGTTAGAACGTACCTTGGGGATTGGCAGATCCAGTTAGGTAGACGATGCTTCAGACAAGGGTGATTAGGGAATTGCCTGAAATTCGTTAGCGGCCGCTACTTTCTTCGCTGAGATTAAACTTGTCAAGATAGGTTTCTGGCGATCCCGGACTTTTAATTTGTCATCGGCGTTTATCCTGCAAGTCCTGCCAACTCAATTCGAAACGAGCCAGATACTTCCTCAATCGGTCAGCATCATTTGCCGTTTTCTTCTTCTCCCGCGAAGTGGCAAACAGTTTCCTTCCCGCTTCCGAAAGCGTTGCTGATTCGCGGCAGATTTTCAGAACGCAGGTCAGTTGCAACCGGTCAAACAGATCAATCGCCTCCAACTTGTCGCCGTCAAGCAGAATTTCCAGCAAACTGTCTTCATTCGATTCTGGGTCCGCCCACATCTCGCGCAGCCGTTCGACCTCTTCGGCCACGACTTCATCCGAAATTCTGCCGCCCGGGGCCAGTGTGGCCATTCGCATGATCGAACCGTTCAAGTCGCGAAAATTTCCCTGCCAATGCGCTTCGCCGGAAACTGCGAATTTCAGAAACTTTGCGCGGGCTTCCTTGCTGAATGTCACGCGCGCGCCATGGCGAGCGGCGTACTCTTCAAGCTCGAACTCCAGGTTGGGTTCAATGTCTTCGGAGCGATCTTTCAAACTGGGCAGCCGGAACGTCCATAGATTGATTCGCGCCAGCAAATCGTCACGGAATCTTCCTTCCCTCACCATCAGCGACAGGTCGCGGTTCGTCCCGGCAATCAACTGAAACTCGCTTTTGACTTCTTTGTCGCCGCCCAGCGGCATAAAGACTTTTTCTTCCAGCGCGCGCAACAACATCGTTTGTTCGTCAATTCCCAGTTCGCCGATTTCATCCAGAAACAACAATCCGTTATTGGCCGCGCGCAACAAACCCGGACGATCTTTCAGCGCGCCCGTAAAAGCACCTTTGACGTGGCCAAACAGCGCCGACATTGCCGCGTCGCCGCGAATGGTCGCGCAGTTGATTTCGACAAAATCGCCCGTGATCTGATGCCGCTCGCGTTTGAGTTGATACACGCGCTTGGCCAGTCGCGACTTCCCCGCTCCGGTTGGTCCCATCAGCAAAATCGGATTGCGCGACCGAATGGCGACTTCTTCAATGCGGTCAATCAGCTTGTTGAACTGTTTGTTTTTGGTGGCGATGCCGGATTTCAGAATGGTCAGGCTCTGTTCGCGATGCTTGGCAAACCGCGAAGCCAGCCGGTCGTACTTCGACAAATCCAGATCAATCACGCGATACCAACCGATGACTTCGCGTTCGCGCGAATCCACTTTGACCGACTGGATCAGTTTGCCGGGAAGGTGCCGCGCTTCAGTCAGCAGAAACAGGCAGATGCGGTGCATGTGCGTGCCGGTGGTAATGTGAACCAGGACTTCTTCGCGCGAGGCGTCGAACTTTTGGCCAAGCGCAAAATCCAGCAGCGCTCCGTAAGTTTCTTCCAGTTCCCAGGGATCGTTGAACTCAACCTGTGTCAGCCGCACTTCGGTTTCCGGCGAAACCGTGCGGATGTCCGCCGCCGTCAACTGCGCCAGCTTTTCATGGCGTCCCTGGTAAATCAGTTCGTAACGGCTGACAACTAGATCGTCTTGCTGACACAGCGAAACCGAAGGACGCCAATGATCCCAACGTTCAGGACCATCGCCCTTGTTGTCGTTGTCCACGCCAAGCATTCCTATGACGACGATGTCTTTCTGAGGCATAGAATAAAATCTAACTCCTTAGCGATTTGAATAATAAATCTCCGCCATCCGAACCTCCAAGCCAGTTGCGAAAAACTACTTTGCCGGTGAATTCTCTTGCGAATCAATCACTTGCCAACTTTTCGAAACGCTTTTCAGATTTCCCCGCCGTTTTGGAACGCTTCGTGCCAAATCATTTTCCGTCGAAAGACAAAACGAAGTTTCAGTAGCCCAATCGTCAGCAGAATTCAGGGATGCATTTGGCTTACGCGCGGGCTACTGACTCAAGGAGGAACAATGGCAAACAAGAATCTTTTTAAAAGCATCGCCGGAAAACTTCTGCCGAAAACCAACGTCGTCAATGAGGCCGGAGGTCAGGCTTACAAACTGTCCCCCAAAGCAGCGCTGGCGCAATACGCGGTCACGGGTTGTTTGAACGGCACGTTTTACGCTGATGCGGAAACACAGCTTCAGAAAGTGATCGAGCTTTGCCAGAAGGTTGACGCAGAGTTCATTGCCAAGTTGGCAATCTATGCCCGCGAGCGTGGCCATATGAAAGATATGCCTGCGCTGCTGTGCGCGGTGCTGGCGGTCAAAGACGTTGCGATGCTGAAAGCCGTGTTCCCCCGCGTGATTGATAACGGCAAGATGCTGCGCAACTTCGTGCAGATGATTCGGTCGGGCGCGGTTGGCCGCAAATCGCTCGGAACTGCCCCGAAACGTCTGATCAACGAATGGCTGGCGGCGCGTTCGGATGAAGCCATCTTCAAAGATTCGGTTGGCCAATCCCCTTCGCTGGCCGACGTAGTGAAGATGATTCACCCGAAACCGACCAGCGAAAGCCGCGCGGCTTTGTACGGATATTTCATTGGACGCGATTTCAATGCTGATGCCCTGCCCGCGCTGGTTCGCCAGTTCGAGCAGTTCAAGGCGGGCGAAACGCTGGACGTGCCGAAAGTTCCGTTTCAGATGTTGGCCAGTTTGCCGCTGGCCGCGAAAGACTGGACGGAGATAGCGCGGAATGCCGCCTGGCAAATGACGCGTATGAATCTGAACACTTTTGCTCGCCACGGAGTGTTCGAGCAGGCAGGTTTGCCGGAACTGATCGCCAACCGACTGCGCGACGAAGAAGCGATCAAGAAAGCTCGCGTCTTCCCGTACCAGTTGATGTCGGCATTTACCCAAACGGACGACCAGATTCCGGGCAGCGTGCGCGATGCCTTGCAGGATGCGATGGAAATCGCCATCGCCAACGTGCCGAAAATTGAGGGCAAGGTCTATGTCTTCCCGGATATTTCCGGCTCGATGCATTCGCCTGCAACCGGTTACCGCAAAGGCGCAACCAGCAAAGTTCGTTGCATTGACGTAGCAGCATTGGTCGCGGCGGCAATCGTTCGACGCAATCCGAACGCTGAAGTCATCCCGTTCGAAAGCAAGGCGATTGAAATCCGTCTGAACGCTCGCGACACGGTGATGACCAACTCCGAAAAGCTGGCCAGTCTGCCCTGCGGTGGAACCAATTGCAGCGCCCCGTTGGCTCTGCTGAACCAACGCCAGGCAAAAGGCGATCTGGTTATCTACGTTTCGGATAACGAATCGTGGGTGGATTCGCCGCATTACGGAATGTACGGCGGAAGCGCCACCAAAACCATGATGCAGTGGGCCGAGTTCAAACAACGCAGCCCAAAAGCGCGAATGGTCTGCATTGACATTCAACCCTACGCCACGACACAGGCACAGGAGCGTGAAGACATCCTGAACATCGGCGGATTTTCGGATCAGGTTTTCGACCTGATCGCGGAATTCGCTGCCGGTCGCCTGAGCGCCGATCACTGGATCGGCGTGATCGAGGCCGTGACGTTCTAACCAATTTCAGTTATCAGCGGCCAGCACTCAGCCCTGCGCTGTTCTGCCAACCGCTGGCCGTTGATGACTGAGACTTTGAAAGTTTGGATTTATGGACATTGAGTTATTGCGAAAACATTTTGGAGAGATCGGCGGGCGCGTCAAAGTCAGAAACGTCCTGCCCGACCGCTGGAGACGTCTGCAAAACCTCTCAGGGATAGACATTAGCGAAGATGAGCGCGGCGAATTTTTCGACATTCGTGTGGATGTTTCGGAACCAGCCGATTACCGCGTGATTGATCTGAACACCGTACAGCGCCATCTGTTATTGCTGTCGGAGCCGAAGAAATGGAAGTTCTTGTGCGGGTTTGATGAACGCCACTGGTTTGTTTGCGGTGTGCCCGGCGAAGGCGTGTCTAACGTGCGAAAAGCGATGGAGGCATTGCAGCCGCCGGAAGTTCGCGAAGCCGTCCAGCGTCACGTTAAACGTGCCAAGAATCGGTTGCGCCGCCACAACGAAGCCTTCGTCAGACAAGGCGAATGGTTTTTCGTTCCTGTGCCGGAGTTGAAAGTGAGTGGATTTGTCATTCAGCACAACGAACCGCTCAGCCGTGGCGCAGGCAGCAAACCGCACATGTGTCAGGAGCTATACCGTACCGCTGGCGAAACCGTCATGGTTTGCGAGCGGTATCCAAGCGGGATTACGCCGGATGAGCTTTGGCGGATGGTGGACGAAAATCCCAAAGTCAGAAGCTGGGGTTGGCGTCGAATGACGCGCAATGCGGTTGTCTACGTTCGTGGCCGCGTCTGGCACAAAGATCACAAAACGGTTGTGCTGGACGGCTGGCATCGCGTGCTGATGAACACCGAAGGCACCGCGCCGGGCAGAGAATCCATTGTCTTTTTGGATTGAGCGAAAAGATAAACTTCGGGCCGAATGCCGCCGGGATTACATCTGATCCGTATCTCGGCAATTCCTTGTCGGCCTGACTTGATCACAGTTCTTTGAAATGTAAGTTGGCGAATGCTGGTGGGAGTACATTTGAACCCTAGCCAGGAGGCCGCGGGCAATGGAATCCGCCGTCTTCACTCGGGCAACCGAGAGGCTCTCTCGCCGATCTTGTCGCCAACACAAAAAAGAAACGTAGAGCAGGTTTTCTAACCTGCTCCAGCCGCGAAAAGAAATCTTTTGGATCAACAAACGGCTTGTTGAACAACGACAGCGCAGGTTGGAAAACCTGCGCTACACTTTCTGGAAGCAATTCCAGCGTGACGAATACTGAAGGAATTACATGGTAGAGCGTCAGCCGAAAGGCTGAAGGTCGCGGATTCAAATTCCGCCGTTGCTTGCCGCAAGGCAATCATCGTAGCTCAGCAAAAAAACGTTTCTTCGATTTTGTCGTCACGTTCACCGTTTTGCGACGAATGCCGATGGAACTACATCTCTTACAAGGACGAGGTTCCCGGGTTCGACTCCCGGGCGGTCCCACCACAAAACCTTATGGGGCCGTAGCTCAAGGGACAGAGCGCGTGTTTCATCACTTTAGTCGTCGCAAAATTTCATAGCGTCCTCAGCCAAAGGATTTCAGCCCGCGAAGTGGGCGACGAGCATAAAGCCCAGGGTGAAGCGCAGCAGCGCGGAACCCTGGGAATCGCCCGAAGGAGAATGAAGCCCGCGAAGCGGGTGACAGCTCCAATTTGATAACCAATGAATGGCTGCCGCCCACTTTCGCGGGCTACATGGTTGAATGCAATGCCACCTGGGATTGCGGCTTCGCCTTCATCCCAGGCTTTACGCTTGCGCCCGCCTTCGCGGGCTTCAGGAAGCAAACTTTCAAGCAAGGCTTTGAAAAACTGGGCTAAACTCCGCTCTGCGGCAAATTGAAAAATTGCTCGCGTAGCCGAAAACGGAATAGGCGCACCGAAAACAGAAGCAGGGTGGTCACGGACAGAGGTTGAGGTAGAACCTATAGCGACCTCGGGCAACCGAGGTGGGGATAAACAAGCAAGGGAATCGCGTTTTCCAAACTGTCCGACCGGTGAACAGCCGGATGTCGGTTCGAATCCGACTGCAAGCATTTAGAATCAATTGAAAACTCAGGTGGAGTGAATTTTTATGGCTAACCTCGGAATAAAAGAATTGACCGTCAGTAATTGGCTAACCCAGGACGTTGTCTTGACATATTTTGTGAACTTATTGCCCGATGGAAGCACCAAGCCAATCACTGGAGAAATGTACGCAGAAACTATTCTTTCTATAAAATTGAAAGAAGACGTACCTATAGAAATTCAAAAATTATTTGAAGTGGCAAAAGGAGCGATGCTTTACGGCTTTATGTTTTATCCTTTGTTTACACTTGGAATGGAACAAATTTGCCGAGTAGCAGAAACAACAGTTAGTCACCTCTGCAAACTGAAACAAGCCCCGAAGCGTATTAAAGTTTTTAAGGAGAAAATTGATTGGCTGATAGAGAATTCTGTCATTCCTGAAAACGACCGATCATTTTGGGAATTCGTCAGAATGAATAGGAATTTCAGCTCTCATCCCAAAATGCAAACGATTCTTTCTCCCGGAAGTAACTTTGAAATTATTCAGTCAATCGCTTTAAGGATAAATTCTCTATTCGGATAATGAAGTACAGCAAATGGTAAATACTCGTTACAACCTGATCGAAGTCGAAAACGGCGTTCCCGTCAAAGCCTGGACGAAAGGCGTCAAATTGGAAGACGATGCGAAGAAGCAATTGACCAACGTCGCGCAACTTCCCTTTGTCCACAAATGGGTTGCGGCAATGCCGGATGTTCACTGGGGCTTGGGCGCAACCATCGGCAGCGTCATCCCAACCAAAGGCGCAATCATTCCGGCGGCTGTCGGCGTGGATATTGGCTGCGGTGTCATTGCCGCGCAGACGACGTTGAACGCGAATCATCTGCCGGACAACCTGCGCAACATTCGCCGGGCGATTGAAAAAGCCATTCCGCACGGTCGAACGGAACACGGCGGACGGCGCGACAAAGGCGCTTGGGGAGAAATCCCTCGGCGGCAGCAAGGCGTCTGGCGGCAACTGGAAATCGGCTACAAGGCGATTGTCGAAAAGTATCCACGGCTGGATCGCGGCAATCACGTCAATCATCTGGGAACGCTGGGCACCGGCAATCACTTCATCGAAGTTTGCCTGGATGAAGCCGATCAAGTCTGGTTCATGCTGCACAGCGGTTCACGCGGTGTAGGCAATCGCATCGGAACGTTTTTTATTGAAATGGCGAAGAGCGATATGCGCCAGCACATCCGCAACCTGCCGGACAAAGACCTGGCCTACTTTACGGAAGGCTCGGAGCATTTCGAGGATTACGTCGAAGCCGTCAGTTGGGCGCAGGAATTCGCCATGTACAACCGCAAGCTGATGATGGAACAGTTGGTGGATGCCATCAGCGAATCGGGCGAAGTGCCGGATTTCAAACTGACGGAAGTTTCGGTCAACTGCCATCACAACTACGTCGCGGTTGAAGAGCATTACGGCGAAGAAGTTTTCGTCACGCGCAAAGGCGCGGTGCGCGCGCGGGTGGGCGATTACGGAATCATTCCGGGTTCGATGGGCGCACGGTCGTACATCGTTCGCGGTTTGGGTAACGAAGAAAGCTTCCATTCGTGCAGCCACGGCGCAGGTCGCGCCATGTCGCGCAACGAAGCGAAGCGTCGTTTCACCACTGCTGATCACGCCAAAGCCACCGAAGGCATTGAATGCCGGAAGGACGAGGACGTGATTGACGAAACACCTGCAAGTTATAAACCCATTGAGGACGTGATGAATGCACAGAGGGATTTGATTGAGATTGTGCATACTTTGAAGCAAGTGGTTTGCGTAAAAGGCTAACGACGACGTTTTCGATTAAGGATGGCCAAGAGCATAGACAAAGAGGAACTGGAAGCCCTATTGGCGACTCACACTAAACCCGAAATCGCTGGACGATTCGGGATTACGGCTAAGAGTGTGACTCGGTTAATTCGCCAATACGGGCTTCCAAATCCTGCTTACTATCAGTCAGAGGAAACAAAACAGCGACGGGCGAAGGCAGTTAAGGCCGCGCATCAGCGCATCCCAGATTTGACGGCACGAAAGGTGCGCGGCTTTAAGGCCCACAACGAAAAGATCAAAGGCAACCATTGGGAAGATGTTTATTCGCCTGAACAAGCGGCTCGGATGAAAGAACACATGAGCCAAGTAAGGCGAGGCAAACCTGTCAAACGTAAACCCAGAGAAGGCCCAAAACTGTGCTCTATCTGTGGGGAATCGGTCGAACCTGGAAAAGGCAAACAGCAACAGTCTTATTGCAAAAGCTGCATGAGCATTTATTTCAAAGCCTACTACCAGGAACGGAAAAGCCATTACAGAGAGTTGACAAATGAAAGCCGCAGAAAGCGACAGAAGGAATGGAGAGATTACCTGTCTGAGTTGAAGAGGCAGCCTTGCAAAGACTGCGGGCAAACGTATCCGCCGTATTGCCTGGATTTCGACCATCTGAATTTTGAAGAAAAGGTCGCCACGATTCCTGAACTAGTGGTGAGCAATGCTTCAAAAGAACGTGTCCTGGCTGAAATCGCCAAGACCGAAGTTGTTTGCGCCAATTGTCACCGACGCCGCGAGCATCTTCGATATGCTCAGTCAGGTAAAAAGCCAGTTCATTTATCGCCTCGGCAGCGGCAAAACAAAATGCTGATCGAGAGGGCCAAGAATCAACCTTGTAAAGATTGCGGCGGTTCTTTTTCAGCTTGGCAAATGGATTTCGATCACGTGCAGGGTAAAAAGGTCAGAAACGTCGGCCATCTGGCAATGAGTGGAACGACAGAAAGCATGGTTGAAGAAATGGATAAATGTGATGTTGTCTGCGCCAATTGCCATCGGAAAAGGACATTCAAAAAGATGGCCTGAAGACAAGCGATCTGGTTGAAATTGCGCCCACCTTGCGGCAAGTGGTTTGTGTAAAGGGGTAAAGAGAAATGGCTAAAATTTATTTGGAATGGATTGAAATCACCAATAATCGGTTAAAGAAAACCGTAGATGACCGAAAAGACAGGAATAGGGAAGTTATTTCCGAGTGGGACAAACAAAAAAATAAT
>CAZXHW010000282.1:0-9190 GCA_964639915.1 uncultured Heliomicrobium sp. | reverse complement strand
ATTCAGCAGGAAAAACAGATGGGAAATGCCGCTGATAGTCGTGAAACGATTGGTTGAACCGCTGACTTGTCCGGCGGTGTCGGCGTCGCCGAATTCGATTGGGTACGCCCAAACGACCGTCGGCAAACGAGTTCCTTCTTTGTAATTTGGCGGCAGGTACAACGTGAAAGAAAGATCTACGCCGTCTTTGCGTTTGTAGCGGACAAGCTGTTTTTTGATGCTGCGGAGTTGCGGTGTGGGATCAGGAAAATTCGTCAACGCGACTTTGTCAGTCTGGCCAGCCGAGCGAATGAAGTAATTCGGCGGCGTAGTCTGGGTTTCGTGCCGCGTGATGAACTTCGATCCGTCGTCGCTGAGCAGCGTCGTCACGCTTTCATAACTGTTGTCGTCGCAACGGAATAGCCGTTCAGATTTCAGCGTCGTCAGATTGAACCGATCCAGGAACGGACGGTCGCCTTTCGGCGTGGCTCCCTGCCCGGTCAGGAAAATGTTGTCGCCATTTTGCAGCAATACAGCTTGGCCATTCGGCAAACGCTTCATTTCCGGCTGGCCAGGATTGTTGTAACGATCCTGAATCGAAAGATTCCAGATCAGCTTTGGAGCCTGGGCAGGGTTGTCGGCGTTCATCAAAAACGTGCGGCTGCGGCGCGTATTGCGATCCATATCGCGCACCATCACCATCCCGTTTTTCTCCCCCCAAGTTAAACCAGCAAAACGATTTTCAGTCTTGGTTAATTCAACCGGTTGGCCGGTGAACGGAGCTCTCAGCATTTTGACAACATCGCGCGGCGAAGCTTTTTTCTTGGTGTCGCCGCCATCTAAAGCTTCCACCCAAACCAGGGTCGCGGGTTCCGTCGGTCGCCAGTTGTAACCGCGCGGGCCGGACGCGACGCCTTCAATCGGAATTTGATCCTGCAACGGCAGGCTGGCGAATTTGTGAACCAGTTTGCCGCTGTGATCCCACACTTCGACTTCGCGCGGGAACGATCCGGCAGTGAAGGAATACGAAAATGGGCGATGGTTGCTGACGACCAGCAGATGATTTCCGTCCGGCGCAACGTCTACGCCTGCGTAAATCGCCGCTTTGCCAATCGGCGAAACTTTTCCGGTAGCAGCGGTAACCATCGCAAGCTGCGACGTCGCGTAATACTCAAACAGTTTTTCGTCGTGCGGAGTTTTCAGCAAATCCTGAAAGGTCATGGCTGGAGTGGCTTTGCCGAAATTTTCCTGCACAGTTGGGCCAATCGGCACGGTCGGAGCCACAGGCGCTGCGCCGCGTCCGGCTGGAATGGTTTGCACCAGCAAAGTTTTGCTGTCCGGCATCCATTGCAGCGATTCGCCATACGCCGCGTTGATTTTGACGCCTACCACTTTCCGCAATTTTGCGGTCGCGGCATCACCAATCCACAACTCGCTGCCTCCGGCGGTGATGGTGGTGACGGCAAACTGTTTGCCGTCCGGCGACCAGGACGCGCCGCCCAACTTCGCACCTGGCGGCGTGACAATTTTGGTTTCTTTGCCATCCGGGATCGTTTTCAGCGTTAAGCCAGTGATGCGTCCTGCCATATGCGCGGCGTTGGTTTTCGGATTGATGCGCAATCCGGCCAGCCGCAGCATCGGTTCGGACAATTCCGCAATGGATGGATACCGCGTCGTTTGCATCAGCAGCATGCGGTCGCGAGTCGGGCTGACCGAAACGATGGGGGAGGCCGGGGCGTCCAGCACATCCATCACTGCTTTGGGCGGTTTTTGATATGGCGTTTGGGCCGATGCGGTAAAGCCGGGCAACAGCAAAACAAGGCTCAACAAGTAAAAAGTGAATTTGCGCGCGTTTCGGGTCATGACGAAACCTCCGAGTTATGGATTGAAACTTTTGGAAAGCATTGCAGGAAGAACTGCCCGCAATAGGAAATACGACTGCAAATTGAATCAGGTTACAAGTCCTCTATTGCCTAATCGCTTAATTTAGTCCAGAGTCCGCTGCATCATTTTGCCGCAGCCAAGATTTTTTTTATTCCCGGTGAGGGAATTATCCATAATTTTGCGGTTACTTGATTGGACGGATTTTCTATACTTCCGGAATTATCGAGAAAATTTTTCACTAAATTTAGAATTGCGTTAACCCCTGTCACTACCAAAATCCAGCGTTCCTTACCTTGATTTACGTTTCGCTGGTATTTCTGACGGTTAAGAAGCAGTAGCCATATCCGAAAGCATCTTCTTTCGGAAGCAGTTTTCAGTGATTCATCAACAATCCCTTCCAGCAAGGGCTGGAATTTCACGTTGTAACGCATCAACCATCGTCCCTCTTCCGTTTTGCCGCAAGCCCATGGTTTGGCTTGGAGCAAGCGAATCGAGAACAACCACCCAGAAAGGAGTTTTCCAAATGGCTCAAGTAATCATTGACATCATTTGCTCCAGCCCATCTCAAGCAACCTTTTCTCCGTCCCCGATTGATGTTTCCAGCGGCGACCAGATTACCTGGCGCAACAACGATACGCGCCCATCCCTGCAACCGCTGAATCCGGACCCGGATCCGCAAGCGCACTGGCCCGCGCCGGTTGGCGGACGCGATACTGACTGGTTGCCGGAACGGATTCCGGGCAGGCCGCCGGGATTTGACCCGCCGATGTCACAGACAGTTGTTTCTTTCAACGTCAGCGGCATTCCGAAAGGCACCAACCAGGTATTCCAGTATCGCGATGCAACCGGAAACACTACGGCGATAGGGATTATCAGGGTATGGAACCCTGCTCCGCCCGCGCCCGCCGCTCCCCCCGTTTTGGCTGATTAACCCCAGGAGGAATGTATGACGAAATCTGATGACAAACATAACCTTGACCCAACCGGCACCGCTGTCACGCCGGAACAAACAGGCTTGCAATCACTGGCGCAGGCAACCGCGCCTGAACAACCGGAAATGAGCACGCGCCGTGATTTTCTGGGCCAGACACTGGCCGCTGCATCGGGCATCGCACTATCGAGTTTGCTTCCATCCGCAATGCCAGAAGCCGCAGCGCAAGCGCCCACCTGTCCTCCCGCAGGCTCCACCCAAGACTTATTGCCGATTGGCCAGATCACCAGCCAGGGCGGCAGACTACAGGCGATCATGCGAGTCAGGAATGAGGAACGTGTGGTGCCCGGCATTAATGTGCCCGCCGGACATAAAGGGCCGATGCTCCGTTATTTCGCTGGCAGCCGTCAGGATGGAACGCAAGCCTGGCCTGGAGCCACGCAAGCAGGCCGCCCCGTGCCTGGGCCGACGCTGGTCGCAGAATTGGGTGACGTGGTGCAAGTCGCCCTGCTGAATCAAACCAGAGTCAAGGATTTCAATGGCACGCTCGATCAGGCAGAGACAGGACAAAATAGCGCCTCAGGATGCAATTCATCCAACCAGGTGACAGCTCCTGGCAGTCCGGGAACCAATATCTATCCGGGAAATTTCGACGCGTTTCCGAACTGCTTTCACGCTTCCAGCACGGCCAATTTGCACTTTCATGGAACGCACGTCACACCGGAAGCAACGGGAGACAACATTCTATTCGGCGTGCGCCCCAACGACAGAATGAACGAACAGCAAGCGCTGGCTGATCTTCGGGCTGTGTTCAATTCGTACGACCCGAGCCATCCCTGGCATTCGTGGAATGATTTTATGAAGTCCCCAGCGGCACAGGCTTGGTGGAAGAAGCAGCAAGAAGCGCTGGCGACTTACGACAAGACCACGCAATGGGGAAGCAGGTTCGGACTACCCGATGGAACCAATCCGCCGGGAATCCCTGACCAACGGTTGACGACTGCCGACAACCAGGCAATCGCTGGCGGTGAATGGCCACCCTGGTTCATCGGCTCCTTTCCCAACTGCTTCAAGATTCCAAAATTGCCCGTCAATTCGAATGGCACTCCCAACCAGATGATGGGCCAAGCGCCGGGAACGCACTGGTATCACGCGCACAAACACGGTTCGACGGCGCTGAATCTGTTTAACGGATTAGCGGGCGCCTTCATCATCCGCGACACCAGTCCCGATGGATATGACGGGAAATTGCAGGCGGTTTACGGTGGGCGATTGAAAGAAAACATTATCGTCTTTCAGGAAATCACGGATTCCATCGGGCTGATGGGCGGAGCGACCAGGGTGCTGCTGGTCAATGGCCAACAAACTCCGACGATCAGCATGAAACCGGGAGAGGTCCAGCTCTGGCGCATGCTCAATTCCACTGTCACCAAGGCGCTCACGCCGCAGATTGCTGCGGTCACAGGCTCCGTGGTTCAACCCTTCAAAAACATCATCCAGGACGGCATCGGATTCAGCCTGAAACAGATTGCCCAGGACGGCGTTCAATTCCACTGGAAAAATGTTGATGGCAGTTCCGCAGGAAGTCAGTTCGGCCAACAGAACGGCATCGGGACCATCACGATGGCCCCTGCCAATCGCGTTGACCTGCTTGTCAAAGCGCCATCAACCACAGGGTGCTATCAGTTCGTGCTGATTACTCCTCCCTCCGCAACAAGTCCCACACGAAACCAGGTGCTGTTTTACATCAACGTCACGGGTGCGGCAGTCAGCCCGGCCATGAATCTTCCCGCCAGCGCCAATGATTTTCCGACACAACCAACGTTTCTGGCCGATCTCGATCCGGAAGATGTTCGCGTTTCCCGGACGGTCAAATACGCATGGGAAGACGGGCGCACTGGTAGCGGGCGCCTTCCCAAAGGCCAAGCAAACGGTGCGCCTCCCTCTTTCACAATTGATGGAGAAAAGTTCAGCGGCGAAGTCAAAAACACGATGCATCTGAACGAAGTGGAAATGTGGACGA
The DNA here is from genome assembly GCA_964639915.1 of uncultured Heliomicrobium sp. GTDB lineage: Bacteria > Acidobacteriota > Blastocatellia > RBC074 > RBC074 > RBC074. Next base: position 4,373 of record CAZXHW010000282.1, on the reverse strand, counting down.
TCACCAACAATTCGGCTGGGGTGCGGCATCCATTCCACATTCACCAGAACCCGTTCCAGATTATCGAAATCTTCGATCCGACGCAGACTGTGGGACCGGTTCAGCTTCCGGGTCCCTGGATCTGGTGGGATAACTTTGCGCTGCCGCCCGCCTCGAACACCATGCCGGATGGTAAGACACCGCGTGTGGATAAGAACGGCAATCAAGTCTACGTCAGCGGTTACATCAAAATGCTGACGCGCTTTGCCGACTACACGGGCAAATTCGTCAATCACTGCCACATTCTCGGCCACGAGGATCGCGGCATGATGCAGTTGGTGGAAGTGGTTCCCAATGCCAGACCGCTTATTAAGCATCACTGATCACACTTCGATCAGATTTCAGTTGACTGAACGGATCAACCACGGGGAGCACGGGGCACCTGGGGAAAGAGAGCAACCTGCTTCCCCAATTTATCCCCGTGATCCCAGTGTTCCCCGTGGTTTTGCTTTCCGTAAACACGACTGAAAACCGATCCGGGAGCAGCAGTTCCTCAAGGCTGCGCGCCAAGAGAAGAACCGTCGCTCCCAGAACCGACTTCTAGCCTCCATGAAGATAATTGTTTGTCAGACTCTGGCATTTGTTGCCGCAATCCTGTTCTCGCTTGGGTTCAGCGCCGTGTCGCCAACCGGGAGTATCAGCGGCACGATCAAAGACCCCGCAGGTGCGCCGTTTCCTGGCGTACGGCTGACGTTGTCCAGCGATGCAACGGCAACCCAACGAACGGCGGTGACGGATCGAAACGGCGGTTTTCAGTTCATGCAACTGGAACCCGGCAATTGGTCGCTGGCGGCTGAAGCCCTGGGCTGCAAACGTGTGACGCTTCCCGTTCTTGTGCAAGTAGATCAAGTCACTGCGGTGAAGTTCGGCATGCAGTTGGGCAATGTGGCCGAGGTGGTGGAAATCACCGCTGCCTTCACGCCGTTGCTGGAACACGAAAAATCAACGCTGAGCGCGGTTGTGGACAGCCGGACAATTAACGCTTTACCGTTGAATGGACGGCAATTCCTGGATTTGGCGCTGTTGACGCCCGGGGTGATTCCTGCACAGCCCGGCGCGCAGGGCAACGGCTTTAGCGTCGCTGGCGCGCGTTCGCAATCGAATGTGTATTTGCTGGACGGCATCAGCAATCAAGACACACAGCAGAACGATGCGCTGAACCAGTTCCGCATCACAGACGCCGTGCGCGAATTCGCCGTGCAGACCAGCGTAGCTTCCACAGAGTTCGGACGAGGCAGCGGCGCGCAAGTTAATATCGTCAGCAAATCCGGCTCAAACCGGTTTCACGGCTCCGCGTTTGAATACTTCCGCAACACCAGCTTGAACGCCTCAGACTTCTTTACCAATAAACTCGGCGGCGAAAAAAGCGTTCTCAATCGCAATCAATTTGGCGCAACGCTCGGCGGGCCAATCCTTCGTGACCACACGTTCTTTTTTGCGTCGTATGAAGGCTTTCGCCAGGTGGCTCCGGTCGTGCGTTCGACGCGTGTGCCGACAGCCGCCGAACGAGCGACCGTGACGGACATCATTTCAAAACGATTGCTGGATTACTGGCCTCTGCCCAACGCCACCGGAACCCTTAACTACATCACCAACGTTCGAAACAATGATGACGACGACACAGGCTCGTTGCGTCTGGATCACCGAATCGGCACAAACGACCAACTGACGGCCCGTTGGACAGAATATCGCGCGTCAAGCTTTGTTGGTGGAACTACGCCACTGACCGGCGGCAACGAAGGCGATCCACGGCAACGATCCCTGATGCTCAGCGAAACGCATGTCTTTTCATCCCATTTTCTCAACGAGTTTCGGCTGGGGTATTCGCGAAACGAGCAGGAGCGCCAGGTACAGGACTTCGGGTTGAACGCCGCGACAATCTTCACGGACGCCAACGGCAGGGCGCTGTCGGGCGTCGTTGACGCAACCAAAGATCCGCTTGGTTCCGGTTTGCCGACCATCACGATTGCGGGTGGATATGCCGGGCTGGGAACAAACGTCAATATGCCCCAAGGCCGCGTGTCGGGCACGATTGAGTTGTTCGAGAATATGTCGCTCAATGCGCCGCTTGGTTGGGCTGCGCATTCCTGGCGCTGGGGCTTCCATATTCGCCGCGAAGATTTGCGCCGGTATTTGAATCGAGCTTCGCGCGGTTCGTTCAACTTCGCCAATTTCGCCGATTTCGCGCGCGGGCAAGTGAACACCTCCAGCTTCCGCACGGGCAGCACGTTGTCTTACTGGCGGCGCTATCCGTGGGATTTGTACTGGCAGGACGAATTCAAAGTTCGCGAGAATCTGACGTTAAACTTCGGCTTGCGTTATGAATACCCCTCTGCGGTCGAAGAGCTTCAGGGCCACGCGACGAACTTCGTTCCGGGCGTCGGCCCTATGATCGTAGGCAGCGACCGGATTCTGGGCATTGATCCGGCATTGAGAGGCACAGCGGCACTGGTTTTCCGAACAGCGCCATTCACGCTTCCCGCATCCGGCGCGTATTCGGACAAAAACAACTTCGCGCCGATGTTCGGATTTGCCTACGTGCCGCGAGTCGGCAAGAAGCTTTTTGGCACAAACGACACAGTCATTCGCGGCGGCGTTCGCATCGCTTACGACGATCTGTACAACAATGTGCCCGTGAGCATGGCGCTGGGACCTCCCTACAACTTTCAAGTCACACAAACGGCCAATGGCACTCAGCCCGGCAGGTTCGCGTGGGCGGTGGGCTTCGATCAAAACGTACCGTTGGTTTCGAACTTCGGCAGACAAGGGCCAGGAACACCGACGGTCGGCGTGCTCAGTTTTCAAGGCATTGATCCGAATCTGCGCAGCGCTTATCTCTATCAGTACAATTTCGGCATACAGCGGCGGCTGACCAATGAATTGTCTGTCGAAGCGGATTATCAAGGCAGTTCGGGCCGTCGGCTGGGAATGTTTATTGACGTGAACCAGCCAACCGTCATTGTGCGCGATCCGGCGCGGCGCGGCCCTGTCGCGCCAAACGAACAAGTGTTTCCCTACCCCAGCTTCGGCAACGTTCAGGTGGCCAAATCCATCGGCAATTCAAACTACAATGGGCTGGTGTTGACGGCGAAGTATCAAAACCTTCGCGGCGTGTACCTGCGCGGAGCTTACACCTTCGGCAAATCGCTCGATTACAACTCTGGCTTCTTCGGTTCGAACAATCCGCCGGGTGAAGCGGCAGCGCCTGTTGATGGGCGAAATCTGCGCCTGGAACACGGTCCATCGGCCTTCGACATTCGCCATCGCTTCAATCTGGTGTACGTCATTTCGCTGCCGGTCGGGCCGGGGCACTGGCTGTTTAGCTGGAAGAACGGTGTGTCACGATTGGCTTTTGCAGACTGGCAAATTTCAGGCGTCGCGACAGTCCAATCGGGCTACCCATTCACAGTCACGACGGGCGGACAGGACACCAGCGGATTCAATCAGGTAATCGCGGGCGGCAATCCAGCAGGCGGAAACCGGTCTGATCTAGCCAAGCCGGGCGCGCTGCCACAGGACAACCGGAATCCCGACGCCGCATTCGATCCGTCGTGGTTCACATCGGCATTTGCTGGCCGCGTTGGCACATCAGGCCGCAATCAATATTACGGCCCGGGGCTTCACAATCACGACCTGTCCGTCGCCAAAAGTTTCCCGCTGGTTGAACAGGCGCGCCTGCAATTCCGCGTGGATTTTTTCAACCTGTTCAACCACACGAATTTCGCCAACCCAATTAGCGATTTGAGCAATGCCAACTTCGGCAAGATCACGCAAACGCTTGGCGCAGCCGTGTCCAATGCCGTTGGTACGACTGGCGGCCCAATCGGCGGGCCACGACTGATCCAGTTCTCGTTGCGGCTTCAGTTTTGAAAAGTTGTTCCTGACAGCAACGCCGCAAAGGATGTAGTAAGCCTGCACCAGAAAACAGAGCAAGCTGCCTAATTAGCTCTGTTTTCTGTAAAACTTTTTTCTATTCAACAGAGCAAAAGGAATTGTTTGCTCTTCCTTTCTCAGGAGGAACATTATGCCAGATAACAATCAGCCAGACCCTAAAACCACTCAGCCCAACGAAGCGCCCGGCGAGGATTACGTTAATCCTTACATCATCGCCACATTGATGGGATATTTGCTCGCCGTCGCAGGTTTCTTATTGTGGGGACTTTACTCTGCTTGGCCAGCAAAGCCCTGCGAAGTAAAAACTTCAACTGCAGTCACGCAACCGCAAACATCACCTACAACTCAGCCGTCGAATCCAATTCAAACGCCAACTCCGACTGTAACGCCGACACCCGTGTCAACGCCAACACCCGTGTCAACGCCGACTCCGAATCAAA
>CAZXHW010000281.1:0-9191 GCA_964639915.1 uncultured Heliomicrobium sp. | reverse complement strand
TTGCAGATATTGTTTGATCTCTGAAAACGCAATGTTCCCTGTTTGCTCAAAGATGACTTCTGATGACCTTCATTTCGCAATTCCCCGTATTGCTGCCCCTGCGCCAATATTTGAAACGTCAACCGCGACTCGTTGCACTGATTCGTGCGTTGCGCGCGATTTGGTGGTTGGGGCCTTGGCGTGAGTTCTTTATCAATTATCATCAACGCCGAAATCAGAACCCGGCTTTGGTTCGCCATCATCGCTCACTGTTTCCCGAACTTGACGCGAAAAAAGCGCTCGACGAATTGAATCAAGCAGGCTATGCGCGCGGCATCCAATTGCCGGAAGCAGAGATCAACCAAATCGTAGATTTTTACGGCCAGCAAGACGACTCCGCCAATCCGCACTTACATTGTCAGACTGTCCATCACATTGCGCATGACCCAAAGCTATTGGAAGTCATCATAGGCTATTTCGGCATCGAACCTGTTCTTTACAGCTCCAGCCTTTACTGGACCTGGCCTCCAGACAGCCAGGAAAAACTGCAACAGGCGCTGGCTCTGAAATCGAGATTTCATTACGACGTGGGGGATTTCAAAACCCTGATCTTGTTTATTTACCTGACAGACGTTGATGAAGACAGCGGTCCGCACATGGTCATCGCAGGTTCACATAAGCAAAAAAAACCTTTGCGATTGCTGACGCGGTACTTGAATGACCGAAAGGCTTTTGCTGAGTTCGGCAATCAAATCAAAGTGATCACCGGCCAACGCGGCACGGGATTTTTTGAAGACTTGACCTGTTATCACAAACATCCTGTCGGCAGTAAAGCCAGGTTAGTGCTGACAATTTGTTATCTGCTTCAACGCAAACCGCTTAACACTTAATCCCTCGGAGTTTTCGCTTGCAAGATTGGTTTTCAGATAGTTCCAGGCAGTGTTTGATCGTTGCCGAAGTCGCGCAGGCACATGACGGTAGCCTGGGAACGGCGCACGCATACATTGACGCCGCCGCATCCGTCGGAGCCGACGCAATCAAGTTCCAGACACACATTGCCGCTGCCGAAAGCACGTCGGGCGAACCGTGGCGCGTGAAATTCAGCCCTCAGGACGCGACTCGATACGATTACTGGCGGCGAATGGAATTCACCGATGAACAATGGTTTGGTCTAGCCGCGCATGCCGCCGAGAAAGGGCTGATCTTTCTGTCGTCAGCATTTTCCTTTGAAGCGGTTGATCTGCTGGAACGCGTTGGCGTGCCGGCCTGGAAAGTCGGCGCGGGCGAAACATCGAACATTCCGTTGCTGGAAAAGATGGCCGCAACGGGCAAACCTGTAATTCTTTCCAGTGGAATGTCCGGCTGGGAAGAACTCGATGCAGCGGTCAAATGCGTTCGAGAAAACGGCGCTGAAGTTGCCGTCTTGCAATGTACAACGGCGTACCCTTGCCCGCCGGAAAAGTTGGGGCTGAACGTAATTGGCGAACTGCGCCAGCGGTATAACTGCCCAGTTGGATTGTCGGATCATTCGGGAACGATTTACGCAGGCATTGGCGCGGCAACACTGGGAGCCAACATTATCGAAGTCCACATCACGTTTTCCCGGCACGGATTCGGTCCGGACGTTCCCGCTTCGTTGACGATCAAAGGCTTGAAGCAATTGGTTGCCGGAGTCCGCTTCATCGAACGCGCCTTGCGAAATCCTGTAGACAAACAAGCGATGGCAGAAAGTTTCACTGAACTGCGGCAGGTTTTCGGCAAAAGCGTCGTCGCCGCGCGCGACATGAAAGCCGGACATCACCTGACAATCAGCGATCTGGCGTTCAAAAAACCCGGCACAGGAATTCCCGCCGCGCGTTACCGCGAAGTTCTGAATCGCCAGCTCAGCCGCGATGTCGCCGCCAACACTTTGTTTTCGGAGGAAGATTTTGAGTAAACGAAAAATCTGCGTGGTGCTGGTTGACCGCGCCAATTACGGACGTATCAAGCCTGTCATGACAGCCATTGCGGGTCGTCCGGAACTGGAACTACAAATCGTCGCTGCCGGAACAATGGTGCTGGAACGATTTGATCAACCGGTCAATGTCGTTCGCCAGGACGGGTTTGATGTGAATGGAGAAATTTACCTGGAACTGGAAGGCTCGACTCCGGCGACGATGGCCAAATCAGTCGGCTTTGGCGTCGTCGAATTCGCCAGTGAGTTTCAGCGCTTGAAACCGGACGTCGTTCTGCTGATCGGCGACCGCTACGAAATGCTGGCGGCTGCGATTGCGGCGGCGTATATGAACATTTGCATCGCGCATATTCAGGGCGGCGAAGTTTCCGGCTCGATTGATGAAAGCGCGCGCCACGCCATCAGCAAATTCGCGCACTTCCATTTTCCCAGCACACAACGTTCCGCTGATTATCTGGTGCGGATGGGTGAACGTCCGGATACGATTTTGGCAGTCGGATGTCCGTCGTCGGACATTGCGCGAACCTTCGACCGCAGTTTGTCTGCGGAAATCGTCAACACAGGCGGCGGCGGTTCACCGATTGATGTGAACGATCCGTTTTTGCTGGTGCTGTTTCATCCAACCACAACCGAATATGGAGGAGAGCGCGGACAGATGGAATCAGTGCTGGAAGCGTTGCGACGGTTGGCGATGCAAACCGTTTTGTTGTGGCCCAATATTGACGCTGGTTCCGATCACATCAGCAAAGCGATTCGCAGCTTCCGCGTCAACCACCAGCCAAATTGGCTGCGAAACCTGACCAACTTGTCACCTGAAAACTATCTAAAAGTTCTGGCCAACACGGCTTGCGCGATTGGAAATTCTTCGAGCTTTGTGCGCGATGCCGGTTACTTTGGCTCGCCGGTTGTGCTGGTTGGCAATCGCCAGGAAGGCCGCGAAACGGATGCGCATGTTACGCGAGTCGCTCCGACGGCTGATGATGTTTTCGCCGTCGCGACATCGCAGCTTGAGCACGGACGTTACGCGCCCAGCAAGTTGTATGGCGACGGTTACGTTTCCGAACGCATCGCCCAAGGCTTGTGCGAATTGAAGCCTTACATTCAAAAGCGGCTGCACTACATTTATGACTGATACCGCCTTCCCCAAACTTTCCATCGTCATTCGTTGCCGCAACGAAGCCAGCAGCCTTCGCAATGTGCTGGCGGCGCTTCGCGCGCAGCGATGCGATTTCGATTGGGAAGTCGTGCTGGTGGATAACGAATCCGAAGACGACACGCGAAAGATTGCCGAAGAATTTGGCGCGCGAGTTGTCCCCATCAGCCGCCAGGAATTCAGCTACGGACGTGCGATCAATTTTGGCGTCGCAGCGGCAAAGGGCGAACTGGTGATGTTGCTTAGCGCGCACGCCTTGCCAATTGGTTCGTACTTTCTGAATGCGGCGGTTGCTCCGTTTGAAGACGCGCAAGTTGCCGCCGCCCGTTGTTTGCTGGTTACCAGTCCGCGCCAGCTTCAAACCTGGTACCAGCCGAAAGACATTCACTACGCTTCCGCTGAAGAGCAACGTAAAGCGGAAAGCGGCACAAGCTGGGTTGGCGAGTATCCGACCGGTGGTTGTTGTGTCATTCGCCGCGCGGTATGGGAAGAAGTGAAATACGACGAACAACTGGAATCGAACGAAGACAAATTGTGGGCTTCGCATGTGCTGGCGAAGGGCTGGAAAGTTCGTTGTTGCGCCGAAGCCATTTGGATGTACACGCGCAAATATGGACGACGCGAACACGTGATGCGCGAAACACGGCAGCAACTTTCCCTGTATAGAATCACCGGCCGCGCGCCGCTGGGTGTCGGCAAGTATTTGTGGCTGATGGTGAGAGCATTGTTGGCCGCGCCTCTGGTTGCAGTGCGATACGTCTTTGAAAACTTTGCCTGGAATACGTCCCTGGTCAGCATTCCCTGGCGAGCCAAACGCGCGCCCGAATCCGGCAGCTTCGCGGAGTTTGATCAGAAACGATAGATGGTTGAATTGAAAGAATCTGGAAAATCCGTGTGGCTGATTTCCGGTTTGATGCTGGCGGCATTTGCCGTTTTCGGCAGTCCATTCCTGCTGGATTACCTGAACAGTGGGGATCAGTTGCCAGCGACCTTGCAGCTTGTTGATCCGCAGCTTTTTCAGAATGACCCGATTGTCGCGGCGATGGGCAAATTGAAAAGCGGTTTTTATCTGGCCCTGGCGGCAGCGATGAAACTGTTCAGCATTTCGCCGCAACAAACCGAGCCGACGATTTACGCGCTATTTGTTGCTTCAAAGTTGCTGCTGATTGCGGGAGCGTTCGCGCTTTGCCGGTCTTTGAAAAACAGTTTCTGGCTCTTCGTTGTATTTGCTGCGTGGTGCTGTCATCAGAAACCGTCGCTGCTGGGCAGTGTGACTTTGTTTTTGCCGCTCATTACCCACAACGAAGTCGCGCTGGTGATGGGATTTTTTGCTCTTGCCTGTTTGCTGCGCGAACGAATGTTCCTGTTCTGGTTTTTGGCGGGGGTGATGGTTTTGGTTCACGTAATTGTCGGGCTGCAATTTGTGCTTTGCCTGGCTCCGGTGCTGGTGTGGCGGCGCAAGTTCGACAAATCCTTTCTGATCGGCGCTGGCTTTTTCGTCGCCTGTTGCGCCATTTACGTGCTGACAATGGCGCCCGCAGCAATGAGCGCCGAAGAATGGCAATTGTTTCTTTCCACCAACGGCAATACAGGCCACATTTCCCTGTTTCGACACGGCTGGCTGGATTGGTTTGGCTTTGCGTCAATGTTCGGTTTGGCATTGATGGCAGCCAATCGTTTTTTGAAAGGCGATGCAGGATTTGCGTTGCTGCAACGAGCGGCGATTTGCGGCTCACTGATTGGATTGCTGCTATCCCTGGCGGCGGTTTTAAGCCGCGCGATGAAACCGATGCTGTTTCAACCGATGCGAATCTTCTTCTGGGTGACGCTGTTTTGCTTTTTACTGATCGCCGCCGCAATGGTTGAAGCGTTTAGAAATTCTTCCCGACTGGCTGGAATCCTGCTGGCATCGGTATTGGCCCTGACAGCGCTGAATTCGATTCTGACGCCCTTATTCGCTTTTCTTGGTCTCGCTTATTTTTTTGCTGAACGGCTGACGGCGAAGCCTTTAGAGCGCGGCGTCCCTGGCGACGCTTTGGTATTTCTGACGCGAGCTACTTTGATTGCAACGACCATCGCAATTTTCACTGCCTGGCTGCTGGGGAATAAACAACCGATCGGATCGTTACGATCCCCAATGCTCTTGCTTCCTGGCGCAATCTGCCTGGCCGCCTTGTTTTTGCCGAAACTGAAACCCTTGCAAACGTCGTTGGCTGTGGGATTGATGCTTTACTGCCTGATTGCGGCTTCGATTTATCGTTACGAATACAATGAACGATGGCTGGATTCCGATTGGCGGACTGTGCGGTTATGGATTCAATCCAACACAAATCCTTCAGACCGCTTCATCACGCCGCCTGACCAAATAGGTTTTCGAGTGTTAGCCCTGCGTTCCACCGCCAGCGAAGCATTGCCGCGTGTCATCTGGTCTGCGCCCTTTACTGCGATGGAAAACAAACAAATCGTGGAGCGCACAGCGAAAGGCTATGGGAAAGATTCAACCGATCCTGCCTATTTATTCGAACTGGCGCGGGAATGGCATTGCAGCTATGTTGTTGCGCGCGATGAGTATGACTCGCGATTCGTTCCTTTATTCCGCGCAGGCAAATTCAGCGTTTTGAAAGTTACAGAATGAACATTCTTGGGTTGATTCCAGCTCGCGGAGGATCGAAAGGCGTTCCGCGAAAAAACATCCGCTTACTGGCGGGAAAGCCTTTGCTGGCGTACACCGCCGAAGCCGCCTTGGCATCGAAACGGCTGGCGCGTGTGATTCTTAGCACCGACGACGATGAAATTGCAGAAGTCGGGCGAAGTTGCGGCATCGAAGTTCCCTTCCTGCGGCCAGCGGAACTGGCGGAAGACACGACTCCGACATTGCCTGTGATTCAACACGCGATTCATTTTCTGGAAACACGTGGCCAACGCTTCGATGCAATCTGCCTGCTGCAACCGACGAATCCTTTGCGGCAGACATCGGATATTGACGGTTGCATTGAATTGATGGAAAGCGCCCAGGCCGACACGGTTTTTACAATGTTGACTGTGCCTGCCGAACATAATCCGCACTGGGTTTATTTCAGAAATGCGGACGGGAGTTTGAAACTGAGCACAGGCGAAATATCGCCAATTCCGCGCCGCCAGGATTTGCCACCGGCATTTCACCGCGAAGGTTCTGTATATGTGGCAAGGCGAGATGTGGTAATGCTTGGCAACAGTTTGTACGGCGCGCGGGTAATTGGATACGAAATTGAACGCAGCCGCAGCGTCAACATAGATAACCTGGAAGATTGGAAAAAAGCAGAAAGACTGATCCAGGAAAAATCATCAGCCGCGAAGTGAATCAACCAGCGACAAGAATGAATTTCGTTCTTTTTGATCCTTCACGGTAATTTTTTGTTTCGATACCCTCTGCAATCTTATGTGTGGAATTGCCGGAATTTTCGGCTCTAACTATTCGCCGACCAAGCTGGAAGCAATGATTGCCAGCCAGCACCATCGCGGACCGGATGCGACGGATTCTTATTTGTCACCTGCGGGGTTTGCGGGAATTGGCCACAATCGGCTGAGCATCATTGACCTGTCGCCAGCGGGTCGCCAACCGATGAGCAATCACGACGGCTCGCGTTGGATTGTTTTCAATGGCGAAATCTACAACTACCTGGAGCTTCGCGCTGAACTCAGCGATTACCCTTACCGTAGCCAGTCGGATACGGAAGTGCTGCTGGCCGCATACGAAAAGTGGGGGGAATCTTGTTTGGATCGGCTGATCGGAATGTTCGCATTCATGCTCTGGGATGAACACAGCCAAACGCTGTTTGCTGCGCGCGACCGCTTCGGCGTCAAGCCGCTTTATTACCATCAAGCGATAGACGGCACCTTGCGAGTCGCCAGCGAAATCAAAGCGTTGCACGCTTCGGGCGTTCCGCCTTTTCCGGATGAAACAAGCTGGGCAACGTATTTGACTTACGGCTTGTACGATCATGGCGATCGAACCTTCTGGCAGGATGTATTGAATTTGCCGCCGGGTCATTCGATGACCTGGCGCGACGGACGTTTGCGAATTAAACGTTGGTACGATTTGTCCGCCATTGCCGCTGCCGGAGAAGACACATGTCCGGTCAAACAAGTGGAGGAAGAATATCTTTCGCTGCTGACCGATAGCGTCCGGCTAAGGTTTCGGTCGGATGTTCCCGTTGGCATCAACCTGAGCGGCGGCCTGGATTCTTCAACGCTGCTTGGTGTTGTCCACGCTGTTCAGGGAGCCGAAAGCAGCGTTCGCGCTTTTACGTTTGTCTGCGGCGATCCAAATTATGACGAATTGCCGTGGGTCCAACAGATGTTGCAGCGAACAAAACATCCGTTGACCGTTTGCCACCTTTCAGCGAATGACGTGCCTGCGCTGGCCGATTCGGTTCAATTGTCTCAGGATGAACCTTTCGGCGGCTTGCCTACATTGGCCTATGCGCGCGTGTTTGAAGAGGCGCGAGCGCAAGGTGTGATTGTGCTGCTGGATGGTCAGGGAATGGACGAGCAATGGGCCGGATACGATTACTATAACTTTTCATCGAACGGTCACGGCGTGACAACAGTTCAAGGCATCAAGGAAAGTCCGGTTCGCCCCGAATGCCTGAAATCGGATTTTCGGGAACTGGCGGTTGGTTTTGAGCCGTCAAAACCATTCAGCGACCGGCTTCGCAATTTGCAATTCCGCGATGCCCGGTTCACCAAAATTCCGCGTGCGCTGCGATTCAGCGACCGGGTTTCGATGCGCGCTTCAACAGAACTGCGTGAACCATTTCTGGATCACCGGCTGTTCGAACTGGCGTTGCGGCAGCCAATGGATCGCAAGCTAAACGGCGGCCAAAGCAAATGGTTATTGCGGCGAATTGCACAGGACTTATTGCCGACAGAAGTTGTCGAAGCTCCAAAACGTCCGCTGCAAACTCCGCAACGCGAATGGCTGCGTGGCCCTTTGAGCAACTGGGTTGAAGAAACTCTGGAATTTGCTTTTAGTCGGCACGCCAAATACTGGTTGGACGAAGATAAAGTTCGAGAAACCTGGGGACAGTTCCAGCAAGGCCCCAGCGACAACAGCTTTTTCATCTGGCAATGGATTTCCGTCGGGCTGTTCAACAAACTCAAAAACAACAGAATGCCCAAAGCGGATGTGAGATTGATCGTGTGAACTTATGAGTGATTTGAGAATCGAAGCAGTCGGATTATCCAAACGATATTCCCTGACAGGAAAACGCGAACGTTACAAAACCTTGCGCGACCAAATGGCCGAAGCGGTGACCTCGCCGTTTCGAAAAATCGGCGCAGCTTTTCGTCGCAATGGGAACAGCGCCAGCACAGCACCAAATTCTTTTTGGGCGCTGAAAGATGTCTCCTTTGAAGTCAGAGCAGGTGAAGTCATTGGCATTATCGGTCGCAATGGCGCAGGCAAAACCACACTGCTGAAAATGCTGTCGCGGATTACCGAGCCTACGACTGGCTACGCGGATGTTCATGGAAGGGTCGGTTCCCTGCTGGAAGTCGGCACCGGGTTTCATCCTGAACTTAGCGGTCGAGAAAACATTTTCCTGAATGGCGCGATTCTTGGAATGCACCGACATGAGATCGAGCGGAAGTTCGATGAAATCGTCGCCTTTGCCGAAGTCGAACGATTTATTGACACGCCGGTAAAACATTATTCCAGCGGAATGTATATGCGGTTGGCCTTTGCCGTGGCTGCGCATCTGGAGCCGGAGATTCTGTTGGTTGACGAAGTGCTGGCCGTTGGCGATGCGGCATTCCAGAAAAAATGCCTGGGCAAAATGGGGGAAATTACCAAAGAGGGCCGCACCATTTTGTTCGTCAGCCACAACATGGGCGCAGTGCGCTCGCTGTGCAACAAAGGCCTGGTGCTGAGCGAAGGCCAGTTGATCGAATCGGGCGACATCAGCCGCTGCATCGAACGATACTACAAAGGCATCGGCGCGATCGTCAGCGGCGAAGAAGAAGCCAATACGACGCATTCGCGTTTCGGCCCTGTCCTGCTGAATGGAACGCTCGACAATTCGTTGTCACAAGGCGAAGGTTTTCGGGTTTCGACAACGTTGCACA
>CAZXHW010000280.1:0-9206 GCA_964639915.1 uncultured Heliomicrobium sp. | reverse complement strand
CGGCTTCGATTTGTTCCATTCGACCGAAGATCGTTCGCATGTGACCGGTGCGAGTGTGCGCCGGAATGTGCGTGCGGACTTCGCTGTCGAAGGCCATCAAGCCAACGGCGTCCTGTTGTTTGTTCGCCAAGTAAGCCAGCGACGAACCCAGGAATTGCGCGTATTGCAGCTTGGTGATTTCGCCGGTCGTGTAGCGCATCGAAGCGCTGGCGTCTATCAGAATGTGGCATTGCGAGTTCGTGTCGGCGCGGTACTTTTTGATGTAGTAACGATCCGTTCGGCCCAGCAGCTTCCAATCCAGATAGCGCAAATCGTCGCCGGGCATGTACTGGCGATATTCGGCGAACTCCGTCGAAAAGCCGGTGAAGGGAGAACGATGCATGCCGGAGATAAAGCCTTCGACGACTGTGCGCGCCAGCAATTCCAAAGACGTGATTCTGGCTAACACTTCAGGTGCCAAAAAACGAGGGATTGCTGATGACGTCGAGGGCTGAGCCGACGAATCAGCCGTTTTTGATTTCGAGTTGTCGTTTTTCCACCACATCGCTTCTTGCCAAGCCCCAAAGGGGCATACTGTGATAGCCCGGTGCTACGCAACGGGAAAGCCATAAAATTCTTTCAAAGCCCTGAAAGGGCGACATTACAGATAATGGATTTCGCCCTTTCAGAGGTTGCCCATTATCTACGATTTCTACTCAGTGCGATGCGCTGAGCTACTACATTTCGCTCCGTTGGAGCTTCAACTCAAGCCGGATTTCGGTTCGGGAACAGTTTCAATTAGCTTCTTAATGACCTGAATGGTGTCTACGCGTTCGGATTCGGCCTGGAAGTTCAGCAGGATGCGATGGCGCAATACTGGTTGCGCGACGGCGCGAACGTCTTCAAACGACACATTGTACCGGCCATTGAAAATCGCGCGCGCTTTGGCGGCCAGCACCAGAAACTGCGATGCGCGAATTGAACCGCCCCATGTTACCCAGCGGTTAACAAAATCCGGCGCTTTGGGATTTCCGGGCCGACTGGTGTGAACCAAGTTTACGGCATAACGTGTGACGGAATCTGCGACCGGAACTTTTCTGACCAGCCGTTGGAAGGCGATGATTTCTTCGGCGGACATCAGCCTGTCGAACCTTACGTCCTGCGGCGAAGTGGTCAGCTTGACGACTGCTACTTCATCTTCTTCCGGTAAATAGCCCATGTGAACATTGAACATAAAACGGTCTAACTGGGCTTCCGGCAATGGGTACGTGCCTTCCATTTCGATGGGGTTTTGCGTGGCCAGCACGAAAAACGGTTTTGGCAGGGAATACGTCTCGCCCTGAACCGTGACGTTGCCTTCCTGCATGGCTTCCAGCAATGCAGCCTGGGTTTTGGGTGGAGTTCGGTTGATTTCATCCGCCAGAATGATGTTTGCGAAAATCGGTCCGCGAATGAATTGCAGGTCGCGTTTTCCCGTCATGCGGTCTTCTTCGATGATTTCGGTTCCGGTGATGTCCGCAGGCATCAAATCGGGTGTGAACTGAATTCGTTTGAATGAGAGATCAAGGACGTTGGCAATGGTTTTGACCAACAGGGTTTTGGCTAGACCGGGAACACCGGTCAGGATCGAGTGTCCGCCAACAAACAACGATAGCAGCACCTGTTCAACAGCTTCATCTTGTCCCAGCACCGCTTTGCGAATTTCGCGCAGGATGTTTTCGCGGGCTACCTTCAGCTTGTCCAGCAACGCTTCGTCGCGGATCACTTGAGTGTCAACAGCCATTCAGTCTCCTGAGATTTTGGATTGTGGATTTTTGATTTTGAATTGTTTTAACGGCTAACTGCGATTTTCTACTCGATCCAAAAGTCAAAATTCGAAATCGAGAATTATGATTAGTGCGTCAGTGCGTAAATGATGTAATTGACCCCGAACTTATAAGCATCGTTCGTTTCTTCAATCGGGCGAAACGGGTTATCGGAAAATTGCCAGTAATCGCTGACGTCATAGTTGTAATTGATGATCATCATCAATCGACCGTTTTCATCTTCCAGCCCCCAGAATTCCGGATTGACAGTTTCGCGCGAACCAAACCCTCCGCCATAAACTGGCTTCACGTCTAGCGTTTTAATTGAAAAGAAGCAGTTGAAGATAGGATGAGATAAATCGAGCTTCTTCATTTCCAGTTCAGGAAAAGCGCGTTTGACCTGCGTCTGCAAGTTGTAGAACTGCCCCGAAGATCGAAAATCATCTACTAATAGGAAGCCGCCCCTCTTCAGGTATTCGCGCATCCCATTAATTTCCGCATCGTTCAAATTCATAAAACCGATTTCGCATAGATAGGCGAACGGGAATTTGAACAGCATCGGATCGTCCAAGCTTAAAATTGGCTCGTTGACGTCTAACGTCGTATCCACCTTTGACAGCTCGGACATAATTTTCATCAGGTGGCGCCCAGCAACTGGGTAATCATGCGACCAAGGAGGCCCGCCGTCTCCCAGCACGTTGTTATAACCGTAAGCCTGCGCGAATTGGCTGGTGTCGAAGCGGATTCTGACAAAGGTGAATTTCCCCGACCAATTCGGGTCTGTTTTGGGAATGCCGTTTTCGTTAACTTCCGGCAAATCCATCGTCGGCTTGCGATGACCACCTCCGCGCCCGCGTTGAGCCAAGGCCAGCGTGCCAAGCAGGCCGATGATGATGACTGAGATGATGAACTTCTTTTTGGTCATAACTCACCTTTGGGGCGCGGCATTCTTGCCGGCTGTATCGGCGTTACTGCCCTCTGATTTTCAGCAGCAACTCTTGGGCCTTTTCAAAGCTCGGAGCGTTTTCCAGCGAGCGCAATACGAAGCGCCGGGCTTCTGGTTTTTTGCCGGCTGTGAAATACGCGCGCGCCAGATTGTACTGGGCTTCGGCAATGTTCGGAGGATTGGCCGCCAGCGCAATCTGGAATTCGCGGACAGCTTTGTCAGCTCCACCTGTGCCAACTTCCAACAGCAGATCTCCTGCCGTCGCATGCGCCGTCGTTTCAAATGGGTTGACGTAAAAGCTCATTTTTAACAGTTCCAGCGCGCGCGCTTTATCCCCAGCTTCCAGCTTCAACTGTGCCAGTCGCTTCAGCGCGTCATAATCGTTTTCATCCACTTTGATGAAAGCTTCCAGCGCTTCCGCTTCGCCGGTTTTGTTGCCTTGCTGTTTATAAATATGGGCTAGCGCTTCGTACGCGTTGCCTTCTCCGCTTTGGAAGGGAAACAGTTCAATCGAACGTTTCAGGAATTTGACGGCTTGATCCTGCTTATTGGCGGATAACAGTTCCAGTCCTGCGCGAACGTTCAAAATGAAATTGTCCGGTTGGGCTTCGGCTTGTTTCAAAACTTCTTCTTTGGACAGTTGCGCCAGGTCTTTGTTTTTCCAGGCCGGTTCCAGCGCTTTGACATAGCCGTCAATCTTGCTGTGAACATAAGCATTGAATTCGCGGTCAAAGTCGGCTTCGGAAAGCTTCAATGCTGAAAGCAGAATTTCCGGTGTCTTCTTTTTCTCTTTGTATCCGCGCAGCATGTCCAAAATGGCATTGAAGCCATATTTGTCTTCTACAAAGTGGCAAATTTGGGAAGCTTCGAAATAGGCGAGGCTAATGTCGTCTGGCCGTTTCGGGCGTAGGAAACCATTATCAATTTCCGAAATCTTGAACCAGCGACCATCCGCGAAAGCTTTGATGTGGTTGATGCTCCAATCATCGCCCCAACCCGGTCGGGCTTTGTGCTCCTCAAATACCGACAAGCCTTCGGAAAACCATCGGGGAATCAAGTGATCCGTGATTTGCAGAGTGATGACGTGGGCGTATTCGTGCCAAAGTGTGCTGCCCCAGTTGAATGGTTCACCCGCTCTGGCTGTCGGTGAATCCTGCGCAATGACTTGGCCGAAGCAAACACCCAACGCGCCCAAACCAGGCAAGCCTAGCGCGCGCACGGCAAAGTCATCGTGGTTCGGAAAGATTTCGACCGAGATTGGCCCGCGCGGCGTAAATTTGTATTTTGTCGTTAGCGTCGTGTGAACTTCGGTCAGCAAGTCGGTTGCATAACCCGCCAGTACATCATTTTCCTTTTCGGCAATCTTGACGATGAAGTCTCCGCTCTTGGTCGTCTTGTACTCCTTCATCGTGTCGAGCAGGTCGAGCGTGTTCTTTGCCCAAATGTTGAACGGGTCGCCCTTGAACGCCACTTCGACTTCGGCGCGACCTTCTTCAAAATCCCCAAGCCGGAGTAATCCCATTCCTAGGGCTAGATGAGCCGAGTAGAGGTTTGGCGACAGTTTAATGCCTTCTCGCAGAAACGCGACAGATTCGCGGTAGCGGCGCGTTTGCGTGGCAAAGTGGGCCAATGTTTCGTACAGCGAACCGTATCGTGGATTGATGGCCAGCGTCGTTTTGATTTCGCTGTCGTACTCAGCCGTTTTGTTTTCCAGCCAGAACATTGCCGAGCGAAGACTGTGGGCTTCGAGAGAGTTCGGATTGATTTTCAACGCCGCATCTATCTGCGAAGCTGCTGCAGGATGTCGTTCGCCTTCCAGGTCAAGCGAGGCAACAAAAATCTTGGCATCAACGTAATTCGGATTGATCTTTTGGGCTTCAGCAAGCGCCGCGTTCATTTCATCGCCGCCGCCGATGCGTTTGTTAGCCGCGACGGCCAGATGCAGGCGAGCGCTGTTGGGGTTGATCTTTTTGGCGTCTTCAAAAAATGTCGCGGCTTCTTCGTAGTTGTACTTGCTGGTGAACAATTCGCCGCCGCCAAGCTGCGCTTCGATGTACGTTTCGTCGGCGGAAATCGCTTCCAGATACATATCCTTGGCGTCTTGATACTTTTCAAGATAAGTCAGCGCGCGTGCAATTGAAGTTAACTCTTCCGCCGAATCAACATCGTTATCTTCGTAGTATTTGACCAGTGCTTCAAAAATCTCTTTCGCCTGTTCTTCCTTACCGGTCAGATTCAGCAATTCGGCGCGGCGAAGATCCGCCTGCACTTTTTGCGCTTTGGGCGAAGGAATTGGCTCCGGTTTCTCCTCTGCGTTGGCGTCCGGCTTCTTTTCTTTTTCTTCTTTCTCGGCTTTTTCAATCGCCTTTTGCGCGGTCTGGCTGACCTTTTCAAATTCGGTAATCGCCGCTGGATAACGCCCGGTAATCGCCATCACTTCCGCAAGCGCCAACCGAGCTGCCGACGATTCTCCACGAGCCAGAAACTTTTTCGCCTCGACTTCGGCTTCTGTGTATTTTCCCGTTTCCAGGTAAGCCTTCATCAAGCCTTGCTGCGCACGTTCATCTTTGGGAGAAGCTTGCAGCAGCGTACTGAACGAAGCGATTGCGGCGGAATACTTGCCGCCTTTCAACTCTTCTTCAGCAGATTCGATCGTTGCTTGTTGCGCCGAAACACATGCCAGCAGGCAGAAAAACGACAGCAGCCCGACACTGATGAGAGCGGTTGTATTTCGTAAGCCCAAGAATTGTTTTGATTTTTGATACAGCATTATCATCTTTCCTGTTTGCCGTTTTCGTCGCCTGCGCGCATCACATCAGCCTGAATGTAATAATGTTCCAAGCCCCGTAAAGCCGATTGCGCGCCAGTTTCACCTAAAACCTGCTCCAGGTTTTGCAGCACCATGTCGCGATTCACCAATCCAGGCTCCCGTAGCATCCACAACAAATCCAAAATGTCTTTGCTGCGTCTTGCCAGGTATTTCAAAATCACCATCCATTCGGGAATGATGACGCGCCATCCGTCGCTAGTGGTCTTTGCATCGCGAAGTGCTGCTTCATAAAACTCTCGAAAGAAATCATCTCGAACAATGACATTTACCCTGATTGCTTGTTCACCGATTTGAACCACATAGCTGTGACCGCCGAAAGAGAGCTCTTCTTCATACGGAATGCTAAGAATCTTTGACGCCAGCAAATTAACATCTTGGGTTGCACGGTGATAACCGTAAATGTGTATTGCGATTCCGCCAGCAATCGCGCATTCGATGCCTTCCCGCTCTGCCTGCTTGAAAATAACTTCGGCTGCTTTCAGCCCTTCGATGGTCGTCACTTCCCGGTAAGCCAGCGACTCTGCAACTCTTTTTTCAAACTCTTCCTGAGTCATCTACTTCTTGTTTGCTTTGATTGTCTGATTGAGCGTCGCCAGTTCGACCACTAGTTTTTCCAGTTCGTTATCGAACTCATCTTCAGTCATCTGCGGTTTGCGGCCTTTCAATCTTCCGATCTCGCCTTCCAGCCGCATTTTTTCAGAATAAAGTTTTGCCAGCGCCGGATCGCCTCCAGCTTGTTGCTGGGGCAGGGAATCAAAGTACACCAACTTCGATAGCGTGCCGTCGCCTTCTTCGGGTTTTTCGTGGCCCTTGCCATCGCCGTTGTCATCCAGTAACGCGTGTTCCGTTGCCAGAATACCTTTCTGTTTGAATCCGCTTTCGGTCATTTTGGAGGCGTACTCAAACGCTTCATAAACCGACACACGCCCGTTTTTGTCAGCGTCGGCCTCGGGATTGCCGAGCGCGCCGATAAAGTGTTCGGGAAATTTCGTTGCGTTCAACTCCATTCCGCTACGGGTGGCGGTGATGATGATGCGCCCTGCGCCAGTCAAAGGCTTGACGAATTCTCCACTGGCGCTGGCCATATTGACGACGACAGTGTTTTTCACCGGCAATGCATTCAACATCACAGAATAATCGTTAACGGCCAAATCCGGTCCAACCAGATTGAACTTGGCGACTTTATCCACAAAGCTGCCGTGGCCGATGAAAAAGACGAAAAGCTGATTGTCTGCTTTCAGCGAGTTTTTCAGTTCGACGAACAATTGGCGCACGCCTTCAGCGCTTGCGCGACGCTCTTCGCCTTCCGGCTTTTCAGTCAGAACGAATACTTTTTCATCTGCAAAGCCAAGCTGGCTGGTCAAAGCGTCACGAAGTTTATTCGTCCATTCGGCGAATTTTTTGACGTAAGCCTCTTCACCGCCGATTCCCGTGATGATGACAGCGAACTTGTTCTGGTCTGCCGGAAGCTTCTGCGCTGGTTTTACAGCAGGCTGAGCAGCTCCCTGGTCCGGAGTTTTCTTTTGCGCAACTGGCACATCCTGCGCACAGGCAGAAATCGCCAGCAAAAGCGTCAAGCAAGTTGTTTTTAGTAAATAGCGCATTCAGAGTAACCGTTAAGCGAGCCCTTTTCGTTTCCGCAAAAACCATTCAGCGCTGGCCAATCCGACCAGCAGCATAAAGTTGATCGGCATATCCCAAAGATCTTTGCTGACGCGTTCAGAGTTTTTGCCTTCCAGCATCGTGATTTCGTCCAGCAAATCGTTCGCCTTGTTTAACGCAAAGTATTTGCCACCGGTTTCGCTGGCAACACGCTTCAGCAGTTCAACATTCTGCGCAGCATCGTGAAATTCGCGGGAACGGTTGCTGACCAGAAAGCTGGATTGTGCAGTTCCCAAAGTTTCATTACCGCGTTTCGATGTCATCTCGATTTTGTAAAGGCCGACTTCGTCCGCTTTGAACTCGCTGCGGTAATCACTGGAAGCTTCGGCAGTTTGGCCGCTGACCTCATTGTTGAAGTTGATCTTCAGCGGCAACTCAACCGTTCCGCCGGACGGTTTGGTAATGGTTGCTGTCACTTGCGCATCGCGGATCGGCTCGAATTTCTTGTCATTAACCTCGCTGCGCAAACTGATTGTATCGCCGGGAACATACACATCGCGCTCCGACGAAACTTCAAACTGACCTGGGGTGGTGCTGACCATATAACGCAACAACTGTCTCCAGAACGTTTCGTGGTAGTTGTATTGCGATGAAACTTCCATGCGCCAGCGCCAGGAATCATTTGTGGTGAACGCGAGTGTGCGGCCTCGGCCGTATCGCTGTTCAACCAGCAACGGCAATACGCGGTTTTTGTCCGTGATGTGGCGAGCTTCTAGGATAACAGTTGCGCCGGGTTTGGTCGCTGTCAGCGCTTCGGGAACGGAAATTGGCGGTAGATCATCCCAAATTTTAGCGCTTTGCGCGCGATCTTCGTTGAGTCGCGTAATGGCGTGTGTACGACCGCGTGATGTCAGCACAGCCTTGAAGTTCTGCACAATCTGCATTTCCGGTTCTTCAATCCGCTCGTTCAGGTACACCGGCAACAAATCCGCAATGGGCGATTGGGCATATTTGCCAGCATCAAATGCGCGGGAGCCGCCAAGGGCCATCACGCCGCCGCCTCTGCGCGAAGTGAATTGTTCGATTTGCCGAAGTTGATCGTAACTGAAAAAGTTGGCTTCGATGCTGCCGAGGATAATACCCTGGTAAGTAAATAGCTCTTCAAGCGTATTGGGAAAACCACTGGTCAATTCGACGCCGGATTCCACGCCCTGGCGGTAAAACTTGCCGTCAGCAGAACGCAGCGACGAGACCACCATCAGGTTTTTTTCAGTTTTGACTGTTGCGGCTTTACGAATGAAACCGTATTCCCAACGCGGCTCGCCTTCGACGTACAGAATTTTGGGTTTGTCGTCTGTGACAACGATCATTGCGTCGAGCGCGTTGTTTTCCAGCGTCGTTTCGCCTTCGAGGGGTTTTACTTCAAACGTGTAGCTGTGATTGCCAACTGAAGTCGGATTGAATTCAATCGTCAGGCTTTGAGATTCACCGCTTTTCACATCGAATTGCTGGGTCTTGAGCGCCTTGCCGTCTTCGCTGACAGCCAAAGAGATTTTCTGGCTGTCGTATCCTGTCAAGCGAACCAGCGTTTCTGCGATGATGGCAGAACCGCTAAGCACACGACGGGGCGCAGTGATTCGCACGGTTTCAGCATCCTTGAAGCGGGAAGGATTGCCGACGCCAATGGTGAAAACAGGAATATTGCGCGAACGCAAATCACGAAGCTGGTCTGACAAATCCTTTGGTGTGTTGGCGCCGCCATCGCTGACCAAGACAATGGCCGATAACGGCGAACCGGTGGATTCCTTGACTGCTTCGCCAAGCGCCGAAACGATGTCGGTTGCAGCGCCTTCGGCTTTCAGGTCGGAGGCATCCTTGATCTTGTTGGCAGTGTTTGAAAAACCGTACAGGCTGGTGCGGAATTTGTCGGTTAAGCCCTTGGAAAATTTGCTGTTCGCAGCAAGCAACTCTTTCGTTGCTTCCAGGCGGCTGCGATTGTTTTCATCGCTCAGCGACATGCTTTGCGAACTGTCAGCCATAATGG
>CAZXHW010000279.1:0-9217 GCA_964639915.1 uncultured Heliomicrobium sp. | reverse complement strand
CGGACCATGGACACCGAGGTCGACATCGACAACTCCGGCGGCCTGATCCGGCCGAATATCCTGCCGACCTGTATTCTGAGCAACCTGTCAAAGGCAGCCCCAAGTCCGCCTGCCTGGCATTGCTCACAGCCCACGGACGGAAGCTGGGGATCGTGGGCATCAGCAGCACGCAGGAAGAACGGTTTACAGAAGAAGACTTGGAACTGTTCAGTCATATCGCCGGACAAATTGCCATCGCGCTCGAAAACTCGCTTAACTTCGAACGAGCAAGGGATGCCGAACAAGAAGTAAAGCGGCAACTGGAACGTTTGCGGCTGATGCTGAAAATCACCAATGCGGTGGTGGCGCGGCTTGATTTGCAGGAATTGTTGCACGTGGTTTCCGCCAGCATCTGTGAAGCGATGGGAAACGACAGCGTCGGAGTGGGGCTGTTTGATCAGGAAAGCGAACAACTGCGCGTGTTTGCAGCGGATTACCCGGCGGGACATCCGCTTCGAGAAGAAGGTGTTCTCATCCCGCTCGAAGGCAGTCCTAGCGGCTTGGCATTCACGTCCGGTCAACCGGTCTTTATGGACAAGCACGATCCGGTTCGGTTTCATTCCGAGATTGTGAAGCGCATCTATGAAACTGGCTATCTATCAGGCGGCAGCATTCCGCTAATCGCACAAGGCCGCAGATTGGGAGTGCTGGGCGTCGCCAGCAAGCACGAAAATGCATTTTCTGATGACGATAAAGAATTGTTGGTGCAGGTTGCCAATCAGGTGGCAATTGCCGTGGACAACGCGCTGAATTTTGAGCGAGCGCGCAAGGCTGAGCAGGAAGTAAAACGCCAGTACGAACGGTTGCGGTTGATGCTGGAAATCAACAATGCCGTGGTTTCAAAGCTGGACCTGCGCGATCTGATGAAAGCCATTTCGTCCTGTCTGCGCGAATTTCTAGGGTATGACGTTGTGGGTCTGGCACTGTATGACGCTGAAATTGCGCAATTGCGCGCGTATGCTTTTGATTTTCCAGACGGGCGTCCTTTTATCGAAGAAGGCCAGCCGGTTCCGTTTGAAGGTTCTGTCAGTGGGCAGGCATTCACAACTGGGAAGCCTGTCTTTCTACGCCGTGGTGACCTGAAAACGTTTCAATCGGATTTCGCCAAACGATTCCTGGATGCCGGGATTCAGGCGGGCGGCGCTGTTCCCGTTATCGCGCGCGGCGTCAAATTGGGCGCGCTGGGCGTGGCGAATTTCGGCGAAGAGAGTTTTTCCGAAGATGACCTGGAACTGCTCAGCCAAATTGCCAATCAGATTGCGGTCGCGGTGGAAAACGCGCTGAACTTCGAGCGGGCGCTGAAAGCTGAGCAGGAGGTGAAGCGTCAGTTCGAACGTCTGCGCCTGATGCTGGAAGTCAACAATGCCACGGTTTCGCACCTGGACCTGCGGGAACTGGTCCGCGTCACAGCCGCCTGCTTGCGCGAAGCGCTGCGTCATGAAGTTGTCGGCCTTTCGCTTTACGACGAAGAAACCAATCAATTGCGCGCCTACGCTTATGATTTTCCAGACAAGCGGCTGATTGTCGAAGAGGGAACGGTTGTCCCCATGGAAGGGAGCATTGGCGGGCTTGCCTTGTCTTCCGGCCAGCCTGTTTTTTTCAACCGGATGGAGCCGTGGCCCAACATTTCCGAATTCAATAAACGTTTGATCGAAGCCGGTGTGCGATCGGGCGGCTGCGTCCCCTTGATCGTCCATGGCCGCAAGCTCGGCATATTGGGTGTAGCGAGTTTTCGTAAAGATGCTTTCTCGGAAGATCAGCAGCAGTTGCTGGGCCAGATTGCCGGACAGATTGCCATCGCGGTGGACAATGCTCTGAATTTCGAACGCGCACGAGAAGCCGAGCAGGATGCAACGCACCAATCCGACCGACTCAGCACAGTGTTGCAAATCAACAATGCCGTCGTTTCGCAGCTTGATTTGCGTGAGTTGCTTCAGGTCGTTTCACGCTCGCTGCGGAAAACCGTCCACAACGACACGACAGGCGTCGCTCTTTACGATCCCGAAAGCAACAAGCTGCGTGTTGTCATGACGGATTTCCCGGAGCAAATGAATCTGGTTGAGGAAAGCTATTTGATCGAACTGGAAGGCAGCGCCATGGGAGTCGCCTATACTTCTGGGGAGCCTGTGTTTCTGGATCAATTCGACCTGGAACGGTTTCCTTCTGATTTCACCAAACGCTCGTACGAAGCAGGCCTCAGGTCGGCTTGTAACATCCCGCTGATTGCGCACGGTCATAAGCTGGGAGCGCTGGGCGTCGCCAGCAAGCGTCCGTTTGCGTTTTCGGCTGAAGATCGGGAATTGCTTTGCCAGAGCGCAAAGCAGATCGCCATTGCGGTTGAAAACGCGCTGAATTTTGAACGCACGCGCGCCGCAGAAGAAGAAGCCAAACGCCAGTCCGAACGATTGCAGTTAATGCTGGAAATTAACAACGCAGTTGTTTCGCAGCTCGATTTGCACGAGTTGGTGCGTGTAATGGCAGCCCACCTGCAACGGGTATTGCATCACGAAGTCGTCGGACTTTCGTTATACGATCCCGAAATCAATCAATTGCGTGCCTACGCCTACAACTTCTCCGATCAGCAATTTAGAATGGAACAGGGGACACCGGTCCCGCTCGAAGAATCTCTAAGCGGTCTAGCCTTTACAACGGGAAAGCCAATCTTTCATGGCCAGATTGATGAAGAGCGCTATAACTCAGTGTTGAGCAATAAATTCCGCGCCGCGGGGCTTAAATCAGGCGGCATCGTCCCGCTTATTGCTCATGGCCGTAAACTTGGCACACTTGGAATTGCGGGCTTTAACGAAAACGGTTTTACCGAAGACGAGAAAGAATTGCTTTGCCAAGTCGCCAATCAGATCGCGATTGGGGTCGAAAATGCGCTGAACTTCGAACGGGCGCGCGCGGCTGAGGAACAAGCAACGCGCCAGTCGGAGCGCAGGCAACTGTTGCTGGAAATCAATAACGCTATGGTGGCGCAACTGGATTTGCGCAGCCTGATCCAGATCATTTCGGGGTCTTTGCGCCGAATCTCTCGTCACGACGTGGTGGGCTTGGCGCTTTACGATCCTGACACCAATCAATTGCGGGCTTACGCTTATGAATCCCTGGACAAACAGTTTGCCATTGAAGAAGGAACGCCGATTCCGCTGGAAAGCTCGCTTAGCGCTTCAGCTTTTATGTCAGGTCAACCGGTCTTTCATGACCGGATTGATGAGCAGCGGTTTCAGTCTGGTTTTAGCGACAGATTCCGCTCCGCAGGTCTAAAATCTGGCGGTGTGGTTCCGCTGATTGCGCACGGTCGCAAGCTAGGCACGCTGGCAGTGGCCAGTTATCGTGAAGCCAATCTGAATGAAGATGAAAAAGAATTGCTTTGCCAGGTTGCCAATCAGGTTGCGCTTGCGGTTGAAAACGCGCTGGCGTTCCGCGAAATTGAAGCGCTGAAAAACAAGCTGACCAGTGAAAAGCTTTACCTGGAAGACGAAATCCGCACCCAGCACAATTTCGAAGAACTGATTGGCGAAAGCCAGACGTTCAAACGAATTTTGAAACAGGTGGAAACCGTCGCGCCGACTGGCTCCACGGTGCTGATCTGCGGCGAAACCGGCACCGGCAAAGAACTGATTGCCCGCGCCATTCACGATTTGAGCGACCGCCGCGAACGCACTTTGGTCAAAATCAATTGCGCGGCAATTCCCACCGGCTTGCTGGAAAGTGAATTGTTCGGCCACGAAAAGGGGGCATTCACGGGCGCGATTTCTCAGCGCGTTGGCCGATTCGAACTGGCCAATCGCGGTTCGCTGTTTCTGGATGAAGTCGGCGACATTCCGTTGGATTTGCAGCCGAAACTGCTGCGCGTTTTACAGGAACAGGAGTTTGAACGGCTGGGCAGCACGCGCACACAGAAAGTTGACGTTCGTCTGATCGCCGCCACCAACTGTGACCTGGAGCAAATGGTTGCAGATAGAAAGTATCGCAGCGATTTGTTTTACCGGCTGAATGTGTTTCCCATCACGATTCCGCCGCTTCGCCAGCGCCGCGAAGACATTCCCGCCCTGACCCGATTTTTTACCCAGCGATACGCACGGCGGCTGAAAAAACAGATCACTTCGATTCCAGCGGAAATTATGACTGCGCTGACCAATTACCATTGGCCTGGCAACGTCCGCGAACTGGAACATTTCATCGAACGCGCCGTGATTCTTACGCGCGGCGACAGCCTGGAAGTGTCTCTGGCTGAACTAAAATCCTCGGAACCGGCACCTGTGACCGAACTCGCCACGCTTCACGATGCCGAGCGCGAACACATTTTACGCGCGCTGGAAGAAACCAACTGGATCGTCGGCGGTCCGCAAGGCGCAGCAGCTCGACTGGGCATGAAGCGCACGACCCTGCAATCCAAAATGCAAAAGCTTGGTATCGGCCGCCAAAGCTAAATCAAAGCTGAAAACGGGTAGACAGGAGGCTAAGGATTTTTCAGGATCAACTTGGAAGGGCTGCATAGTTCTCTCAAAATCAATCCTGACCAGTCCTGCAGATCCTGTCTAAAAATTTCGAATTGACTTGCGCCGAAATATCGGCACGCGCCGGAATCTCGGCGCGAAAAGCTTCGGCACTTGGCTTCGGCACGATCTCCTCTTCCTGCCTTTTGTAAATAAAACTTCTATCTTTTCAATAGTTTAGCGGTCTGCCGAAAGTTGTTTCCCGCTTTGGCAAAGGCTTTGCACTATGTCTGGCCGTCGGAACGAAGTAGTCAGATTGAATGAAATCGAAATGCTTAAAAGGAGGAGCGACTGTGACACATCCAATAACGGAAACGACAGAAACCATTGGCTTGAGATTGTGTTGCGCCTGCACTGCGGAATTGCGCGACCACGACAAATTCTGCCGCCGTTGCGGCGTTAGCCAAATGAACCGGTACGCTACTTCGACCGACCTGGCGCAGAGGTTAAGCAACGAAACGAAGCCACTGCAAGGCTACTCCGAAAGCTATACCACCTACTCTGGCCGGTTAATACGGGTTGTTGCCGAAAGCATGTCCGCCAGAACTTCGGCGCAGAGAGCACAAGGATGGTTGAAGGGAGTGATTTGCACTCTGATCACCATCCCCATCTGGATGCTGATTGTGATGCTGTCGCCGCTGGACGCTTATGCCGCAGCCAAAGCTGCCGCAGGCTGCGTAGAGGGGCAATAAAAGAAGAACCAAATGTCAGGAGATGGAGCCGTAGAAAGAGAAGAAATGACATGTTGATGATTACTGAACAAGGGGATGAAAGATCACTGACATTCAAATTGGCAGGCAGGCTTGCCGGGGAATGGACGCCGGAGCTGGAACGGTGCTGGCTTAGTGTCACGACGGCCAAGCCTTCACTGCCAGTCCGAATTGATTTGAGCGAGGTGACGTTTGTCAGCGACACAGGCAAACGATTGCTGGCCGTGATGGCCAGGGCGGGAGTCGAGCTGATTGCTGCAGACATTTTGATGAAGGCTTTGGTCGAGCAAATCGCGCAAGGTCATTCATTTGACGAAGACGAAAGTTTGGAAAGTGTTGGATAAATTGGAATAGAACCACAGCGGCTTAGCGCTACGGTGCGGCCGCCTTACTCAGGAGGGAGAAGTTATGTTCAAAAAAATAACCGTTATGATTCTGACCGTCGCGCTGACGAATGTTTTGGCATTATCCGCTTTTGCTAAATCATCGGCGGAAAAGGAAGCTCAGCAAACGACCAAGATCAAAGCCGCGATTCAGAAGCTGGGCACTGGGGAAAAAGCTCTGGTGAAGCTGGAACTGAAAGATCAAACCAGACTGGAAGGCTTCATCAGCGAGGCCGGGGAAGAAGCGTTCACGGTCATCAATCCCAAAAACGATGGAACATCTACGGTGACGTATCCACAGGTGGGCAAGGTGAAAGGGCATAATCTTTCCACCGGCGCCAAGATCGCCATCGGTGTCGGCATCGCGATTGCCATTGCCGTCGCTGTTTTATTCGCGACAAACGAAGACGAAATCCAGTTTCCGTAAGAAACCAACCCAGGGCGCACGCGGTGAACGTGCGAAATCCCAGACCACAATCTGATGAATAAAAGGTCAGTCTCAGAGAGTGGGCGAGCGTGCTCGCACACTCTCTGAGACTGAGAAGGAGGAGGTATGTCTAAAAGAACCACGATGCAGGAAAAACTGAAAGCGAATTGGTTGTCGGGAGTATTCGTTGCGTTGCTTATCGTGCCAGGGTCGTTATCCGCGCTGGCACAGCAACCCTCCGCGCCAGCGCCGCGCGTTGGCGTGGCCAATGACAAACAGATCAATCTGACGTTGCGCGACGCCTTGATGATGGCGCTGGAAAACAACCGCGACATTGAAATCGAACGGATCAACACCCAACTTAACGAGTTTGATTTGCGCGCAGCCAAAGGCGTTTATGACCCAACTCTGGCCAGCAGCATGTATTACCAACGGCAAAACACGCCCGTGGCTTCGATCCTGTTGGGCAGCGAAAACGGTCGCTTGCAGACAACGGAATTTACAGGTTCGGCAACGCTGTCAAAACGTTTGCCGTGGCAGGGCAGCCAGGTCAGCGTCAGTTATGACCAAAGCCGCGCGACCAGTGATAATTTGTTCAATTCGCTGAACCCGCAATTCACGTCGCGATTGTCTGTGGATTTCACGCAGCCGATTTTTCGCAACCGGAAGATTGATGCCGAACGCCGCCAGATTCGCATCGCCAGCAAACGGCTTGATCTTTCTGACAGCCAGTTTCGTCAGCGGGCTATTGAAATCATCGCCAGCGTCGAGCGCGCGTATTGGGATCTGGTTTTCGCGCGACGCGATGCCGACATCAAACGCGGATCAGTCGAACTGGCTCGCACGCAACTGGAACACAACGAACGATTGGTGAAGCAGGGAACGCTGGCTCCGGCGGATGTGGTTTCGGCGCGTGTCGAAGTCGAACGCCGCGTGGACGAAGCCGAAGCCGCCATCGAATCCATTCAGCGCGCCGAAAACGGTCTGAAAGCGTTGATGCTGCCGGTGGGAAGCGGCGAACAATGGAACTCCGCGTTGGTTCCCGCCGAACATCCGCAACTGAAAACCGAACCGACTTTGCCCGTGGACGACGCGATCCGAATGGCGTTCAACAACCGTCAGGAGATGGAGCAATACCGCGTGCGTAAGGAGATGAACAAAATTGATGCGCAGTATTTTCGCGACCAGACCAAACCGGAAATCAATTTGATTGCCAGTTACGGCGCATACGGGCTGGCGGGCAAGGCACGAACTGGAACCAATCCAATTGTCGAAAGCAATCAACTGCTATTTGACCGGATCAACAAACTCTCCGAATTCGCAGGGCTGCCAGTTCTGCCGCCGATTTCCTTCGGCGCAACGCCCGACAAGTTCATCGGAGGTTACGGACAAAGCCTGGGCAATATGTTTGGCAACGACTACCGCACGTTCCGCGTCGGCGTTTCAATCAACCTGTCGCTGGGCAATCGCACAGCCAAAGCGCAATACGGTCGCGCGCTGGCCGAAGGCAGAAAGCTGGACACGGAACGTCAGCGAACCGAACAGCAAATCGAAGTCGAAGTCCGCAACGCGTTGCAAGCCGTCGAAACCGCCAAACGCAGAGTGGAAGCGGCGACGAATTCGCGTACGAATGCAGAGCTGCAATACCAGAGTGAACAGCGAAAGTTCGACGCTGGACAATCCACGAACTACTTCGTGCTGGATCGGCAAAACGCTTTGTCGGCAGCGCGTGGCAGAGAGCTGAAGGCGCTGACCGATTACACCAAAGCCGCTGCTGAGCTTCAGCGCGCCATGTCAACCACACTGGTTAGCAACAACGTCGCGCTGGCAAGTCGCTAGCGCCAAAAGGTAGCGCAGGTTTTCCAACCTGCGCTGATTTGAATGAAAAAGCCGTCTGCGGAACCGAAGGCATTTGGCAATGTCAAACGCAGGTTGGAAAACCTGCGCTACATTTGAAGGAGGGAACTTATGACCAAGAGCAATACCGAAAACAACAGCAAAACCAACCATACGAAAAAGATCGTGCGTGTCGTTCTTCTTGTCACGTTACTCAGCGGAGCGGCAGCGTGGTGGTTTTTCCTGCGCCAGCCGTCCGCGCCGAAAGAAGTCATCGCAGTAAGCGGTCGCATTGAAAGCGATGACGCTGTTGTCGCGGCAAAAACTTCCGGTCGCATTCGGGAAATCAGTGTCCGCGAAGGCGATCACGTCAAAGCCGGCCAAGTGGTTGCAGTGCTGGATGACGATCAAGTCAATGCTCGCGTGCAGCAGGAACAATCGAACGTCGAACGCAGCGAAGCCAAATTGAGGTTTTCGCGCCAGCAAATCGCCGTTTTGCAAGCGCAGCTTGAGCAAAGCCGTTTGGGCGTCAGCCAGGCGCGCATGGACGCTGAAGGCCGCGTCAGCCAGGCGCAGGCAGTTGTCGCTTCCGCTGAAGCTTCGTTGGCCAAGGCCGAAGCGGATTACAGACAGACGCGCGTTGACGCTGAACGCTTCACGACGCTGGCGGATCAAGGTGACGTTCCCGCTCGCGAAGGCGAACAGGCACGCACGACTGCCGAAGCGCACAAAGCAGTTGTCGCTGCTGCGCGCAAACAGGTCGAAGCTGCACGCGGTGCATTGCAGACCTCCAAGGCGAATCTGGACAACCCGGCGATTCGTGCTGCGCAGGCTGCATCTGTGGAGCAGCAAATTTTGCAGGCGCAATCCGACATTCAGTCCGCCGAAGCCGAAGTCGCTAGAAGCCGTGCGCAGTTGCAGGAAGCCGAAGCCGACCGGAACGATTTGCAGATCGTCGCGCCGTTTGAAGGCACTGTGGCAACGCGTTCCGCCGAACCGGGAGAAATCGTATCGCCAGGCACGGCCATTTTGACCATCCTGAATCCGGGACAGGTTTATCTGCGCGCATTCATTCCCGAAGGCGAAATCGGCCGCGTGCGCACAGGCCAAATGGCGCGTGTGTTTCTGGATTCCAACCCAAAACAGGCGCTGGACGCGATGGTTTCGCGCATTGATCCGCAAGCTTCGTTCACGCCGGAAAATACGTACTTTCAGAACGACCGCATCAAACAGGTCGTTGGCGTGAAGCTGCAACTGACTAATCCGCAAGGCTTTGCCAAGCCGGGGATGCCTGCCGACGGCGAAGTGCTGGTTCAGGGC
>CAZXHW010000278.1:0-9219 GCA_964639915.1 uncultured Heliomicrobium sp. | reverse complement strand
CAACCGCATCCTAGGCGACCTGAAGCTTGATGCGATTCCGCGCTTGCTGGTGTTTAACAAAATGGATTTGGCTGACCCTGAAGAGCTGGAAAACCAATGCGAGGTGTATAACGCGATCGCGATTTCGGCCATTAACCGCCGCTCGCTGGATAAACTGGTCAACGAAATCAGCGCACGGCTGAATCCTGAATCGGTGGAACAACACCCGCAACAAATTTCTGAGCCCCCTGAATTGCCTCTTCAAGAGTCGTGACTTCGCCATCAAGTTGTAGTTCGTAAACCGCACGCGTGATTTCGCCGATCTGTTTGCCTGGCTGTAAACCTAAATCCAACACGTGCCGACCGAGCAGCAAAGGCGCTGGCGCGTTTTCTTCAATTCCTAATTCACGCACTCGACTGATAAACCACTCTTCAAACTCCGGCTGAAAGTTCCCCGCTCGTCCAAGGCAATCAGCCAACGCGACGCGATACAGCAAATTCGGTTCTACCTGCAAAGCCAGACGCCGAAACTGGCCGTCAGTAATAGCTTTGCCTGCCTGATTGGCCTTGCCCCAGCGATGCGGCACAGCGTGATGTTCAACCAGCGCCAGCGTTTGCCGCCGCACATCGTAATTGTCGAGAGTAAAAACCTTCAGCCGATCAAGGAACTGTTCTGTCAACACGACGCTCCCAGCTTCATGGCCTTTGGCACTGATCTTTTTTCCCACGAAGTCACGCGAAGCATCACAAAGAACAACAGAATTATCTTTGCCTTCCTTCGTGTTTTCTTCGTGTGGCTTCGTGGATGAAAAAACCTCTTCGACTTTCGTCGTCGAGGGCTTGCCGAAATCGTGGCAAAGCACGCCCAGCATTACGGCAAGTTGTTTAGGTCGAGGCAAGTCATCAATCAACTTTCGTGCTTCATCCAGCACCATGCCCGTGTGAATGAACACATCGCCTTCGGGATGAACCACAGAGTCTTGCGGGCAACCGCTGAGCGCGTGAAGTTCCGGCCAGAGCTTTTCTGTAACGCCAAGTTCGCGCGCTACATGCAACCCAATCGAAGGCCGCGGAGCCAATAACCACTTTTCCACTTCCGCCCAGATTCGTTCCGCAGGCAAATCGCTGAGGTCAATCGAACGGCAAAGTTCAACCGTTGCCGGATCAATCGTAAATTCAAAGCGCGCGGCGAATTGCATCGCACGCAACACGCGCAAGCTGTCTTCAATAAATGTCGTCGGATCAACCACGCGAATGACCTTTCGCGCCAGATCTTCTCGCCCACCATAAAGATCAACGTATTCTTCCGCCAATGGGTCGTACATCATCGAATTGATGGTGAAATCGCGGCGGCGCGCGGCTTCGGCAAAACTCATGTGTGGATCCCCTTCGACAACAAACCCTTTATGGCCACGCCCAATTTTCGATTCGCGCCGAGGTAAACTGACATCAACCACAAAACTTTTGCGGCCTTCGCGCAGCCGAACCTTGTAAACGGTGAAGGCTTCGCCAACGGCATCCACCTTGCCTTGTTTGTCGAGCAGCATGCGCAAGGTTGCCGCCTCAACACCATAAACTTCAATATCGTAATCAACGATGGCTTCGGCGCACTCAACCCCACGAGCGAAATCACGCACCCATCCGCCAACAAGCAAAGCTCGACCTCCCGCTTCTTTCACGGCTTGGCAAAGTTCGATGACGGGTTTTGCGATCATAGCGGCGCGAACTTAACAGGTTGGACTTTGGCTGAGCAACAGAAACGGGCGATCTTTCCGCTAAAGGAAAAATCGCCCGCTTGAAATTGCCTGATTTCAGGCCCAATTCGGATTGAACTTATTTCTTTGTGAAGACCATTGTTGATTCCTGCGGCCCGCGCGGAGATTCCGACACGCGGTGAACTTTGAGGGTTTTGCCACCGTCGGCCAGTTCCCAATGTTCTGTTGTGGTCGTCGTCATTTCGCCGTTCGGAGTATTGAACGTTCCGGTCGTTTTGATTTCCAGAACGCTGCCTTGCCAAGCCGCCTTGGTAGCGCTTTTGCCGCGCTCGTTTTCGGTTTTGGTTTCGCTGCCATCCAGTTTGACGGTCAACGGTCCACCGCCGCCCATCATTCCGCCGCCACCACGACCGCCACCACCGCCGCCCCCTGGAGGAGGACCACCTGCCGGAGGAGCGCCACCGCCGGGTCCCTGAGCGTTTGGATTGCGTTCCATTTTCTGATCACGTGAAAGCTGGTTGGCGTCTTGCGTCACAGTCCAGGTAATGCTTTGAATCATTTCCGCCTGTCTACCTGGCAATTGGCTCTTGGCTTTATCCAACTCCCAAGTGCCAGCAAAATTGGCTCCCTTTTGTGCTGACGCCACTGCTGACAGTGCCAGCAAAAGCGTAAACACACTGCACACTGCAAAAAATCGTTTCATCTGATTTATCTCCCTGAGAAAAGTTGAAAGGTCGAATTCTGACTGCGCCGCCAGTCGTGATCTTTGCCCAAGCCGACAGCGCCCTTGCTGCTGCATAAGACGGCTTGAAGATGGGCAAAGTCACAATAAATTTGCGCGTTGAAGCGTGAAGGCGCGAACAGAAACGCCTCTGGCTAGACAGCTTCGCGCGGCGTATGGCACAATCTCACTTACTTCAAAGTCCTCGCAAAAATCCATAAAGAAATCAGGAGCAAAAATTCAATGAGCGAAAATACGAACCAAGAGAACACAGTCGCGTCTGAAGGAGCGTCGGCTGCCACGCCGACGGCCGAAGTCCATCACGAAGAAATTTCCTATCACGCGGTTGAAAAGAACGGAAAGATCACTGCGATCTGGGAAATGAAAGGTCGCAAGCATGTCCGCACAATTGACCCGCGCAGCGCAGAAGGCCGTCACCTGCTCGGCCATACTGATAATCCTGAAGTCGTGCAAAGTGCGACAGTTTAGTGGCCGGGTGACGGGTGCTAGGTGAGCAGTGGACCAACATTGCCACTGTCACCTAACGCCTACGACCTGCCACTCATCTCTACTTCCCGCCTTGCTGATCACCAAAGTCGAACTTGAAAACGTAAAGAATCACGCCGAAGCCGAGTTCACTTTTCAGCCCGGCGTCATTGCCATTTGCGGACAAAACGGTTCCGGCAAAACCACCATTCTGGAAGCCATTGCCTGGGCGTTGTTCGACCACTTGGATTATAAGAAAGAAGACTTCGTCAAACGCGGTGCCAAACGCGGCAAGGTTGCAGTGTCATTCATTTCCGACCTGGACGAACGCCAATACACCGTCACGCGCGACACCGGCACAGGTTATGCAGTTTACGATCCGGCGACAAAAACCCGTCTGGTTGAGCAAAAAAATCAGGTGGTGCCGTGGTTACGGCAACATCTAAAAGTTGAGTCCGACACGGATCTGGCCGCCCTGTTCAAATCCACCATTGGCGTTCCCCAAGGCACGTTTACTTACGATTTCACGCTTTCTCCAGCCAACCGCAAAACCGTTTTTGATCAAATTCTGAAGGTCGAAGAATACCGAAAAGCATCGGACAATTTACGCGATACGCTTCGGCACATTGAAACCCGGATCGTTGAAGCTGATAAGCAACTGGCTTCTGCCGAAGGGGAATTGAAAGCCTACGACGAAACCCGGCGTGAACATGACGCAACCTTTGCACGCGCGCAAACGCTGGAAACCGAAGGCCGACAAGCCGCCGAAGAACGTGAACTGGCATCAGCCATCGTCGTTCAGTTCAACGAATTGCTTCGGCGAATCGAAACGCAGCGCGGCGCAATTGAACGGCTCGGCGTCAAACTGGAACTGAAAAAAGATTCCCTGGTGACGGCGCGGGAATCAGTTGAACAAGCCAGCAAAGCATCAGTAATCGTGGCCAATGCTTTGGCAGGTTACCAGGCTTACCAGACTGCCAGCGCTCGTTTGGCTGAATTGGAAAAACAACGCGAAGCACGAGACGAATTGCGCAGCCGGATGTCCACCACAGAACACGAACTGATCGAAGCTCGCAGCAATCTCAAGGTTTCCGAGCAGCGACTGACGGAAGTCGCCGAAGCACGGACTGAACTCGGCAACCTGACCACCAGAATCCAAGAGCAAGCCGTGGTCGAAACGCGAATTGCCGAGTTGCGGGAACGCCGAGGCGAGTTACAGGGTTTGCAAAACTCCCTGGCGGCACTGGATCGCGAACTGGAAAAACTACGGCAACGATATTCCGAACTTGCCAAACAGATTGAAACCGCCGAAACGCAGTCAGAGAAAGCCGCGCAAGCGGAATCCCTTGAAACTGAACGCGCGCAGTTGGACAACCAGATCAACACAAAAGAACTGGCTTTCGGCAATTTCAAACTCAAACGCGGCCATCTGGCTTCGCTGAAAACCGAAGCATCGCGTCTGACCAAAGAGCTTGAAAAAACAGCGCGCGACGCTGTCAAACTGGAAACGCTGGCAATCAACGCCGGACGGTTGGCTGAACTGGAAACTCGTCAGCAACGCGAAACTGATCGCTTGGCTAGGCTGAAAGCGGAAGTCGCCCGCGACGAAGAAATGATTCGCGCATTGGAATCAGGCGGCGTTTGCCCTTTGCTAACGGAAAAGTGCTTGAACTTGAAGCCCGGCGAATCGCTGGACTCGCGGTTTCGTCTGGGCTTGGACGCGCGGCGTGGCGAAATTGAAACGCTGGCCAAACTGTTGACTGCTCTGGTTGAAGAAGTCAGGCACGCGCGAACGGCAGCGGCAGAATCCGCCAGATTGCCGCATCTGCAAACAGAGGTCGCTCGGCTGACCGCGGAAGTGGAAACAAAGCGGCAGCAAATTGTCGAACTGGAAGCGGAAACTGCTGAAGGCGCGAAACTGAGCGAGAAAGAAATTCAGCAATTAAAAACCCGCCGCGCCGAAATTGAAGCTCAATTGCGCGAAGCTCGCGAAGCTCAAAAGCTGGCTGGCCAAGCGGAGGTTTTGCGCAACGAACAAGCCGGGATTACGGCTGAAGGCGAAACCAAGCGCGCCGAATATGATGCTGTGGCAAAACGGATCGCTGAAATTGGCGATTTGGAAAAGCAACTCACTGAAGCGGAAACAGATTTGCGCCAATTGAATGATCCGCGTGGACGATCCGCTGCGCTGAATCAAACCATTGCACGCGAACCAGAATGGCGGCGCACAGTGGAACAAGCCAAACAACAAGCTGGTGATGTCCAGGCACAACTGGATCAACTGAAAACCGAACTGCAAGCCTTTGCCACGCTCGACGCTGAACTTTCCGCCGCCACGCAAACCCGCCAGCAAAATGAAAGCGATTACCACGCCTTCATTCAGAATAAGAAAACGGCTGACACGCTTTCCGCGCGACAACAGGAACTGGACGCTACAGAAACGGAAATTGCCGAAACTGAAACGTCGCTCAGCGATTCGCAAGCTGAACTTGGCAAGCTGGAAAAAGATTACAACGTTGAATCGCATCGCCGCGCATTGATGGAACTGGAACAGTGGCGCGAACGCGCAACGCAATTGGCCACACAGCTTGAAGCTGCGCGGCAACAACTTGAGCGGTTGTCGGTACAGCTTGTGCGTCTGGAAGAAGTCCGCGAACGGATGCGCGAACATTTGGTGGCCAAAGAGAAAGCGCAAGCCCTGAGTGAAACCGCGGACTTTGTCCGCGACATTCTGCAAAAAGCCGCGCCTTACATCACCGAAATGCATTTGCATTCGATTTCCGCTGAAGCCAATCAACTGTTCAGGGAAATCAGCGGAAAGTATGACGTAACGCTGCGCTGGGCCAAGGATTACGAAATCCTGCTCGAAGAAGAAGGGCGCGAACGGCCATTTCTGAATTTGTCCGGCGGCGAACAAATGACTGCGGCTTTGGCTGTGCGTCTGGCGCTGCTGAAAGAATTGTCGGAAGTGAACATCGCCTTTTTCGACGAACCCACGACCAATATGGACGAAGAGCGGCGGCGCAATCTGGCACAGCAAATTGGCCGCATCAAAGATTTTCAGCAACTGTTTGTCATCAGCCATGACGACAGCTTTGAGGGTTTCACGGATCAGATTGTGACGCTGGGGATCTAACGTATTGAATGGGATTGAGTTTGGCCTCTACAAATGACTTGCTTGCGGCGGCCGATTTATCTCAACCGCCGCAAGTTTTGCTATTGAGGTGGATTATTTCTCGCCCTTCTTTTTCGCTGGCGCTTTTTCTGCAATGTCGAAGCTGAGCATTTCTTCAGGTTCTTCAGGGTTTGTATAAAAAATCTGCAGTTGAGGCGGTTCACCGTCTGGATGATCTGCATTTGGAGTATGCACTTCATCTGTCGGATGAATGAAGCTTTTAAGCACAATCGCGTTTAGCTTCCCGTCTCTGCGATAAACCTGAAGATAGTTGCTATACGGATCATCTTCGTCAGGGACTCTCGTCACTTTCCAGGGAGACTTTTTCGGGATATTGACGACAATGGAACCGTCGCTGTTTGGAGTAACTTTCCAATCAGCGTCCGTATCGTCAATTACGAAACAAAGTCCCATGATTTCTTCACCATTATCAGTGTATACGCCCGGGCCAACACCAACAGGTTCTGCCATACGATTTTCTCCTTTTACTGAGGTTGATAAGCAGTTGTTCCACTTCAACAACTGCAAGTTGGTTGAGTTATTGTTTGTTACCTGCACCGCAACTTCGGAATAAAATCCCCAAACCAGGTACCTATATTCCCAGCTTCTGCAACCTTAAAACGCGCTGCCAAGCGGGTATAGGATCTTGTCGACAAATCTGCATGAAATCGGCCAGATCAGGCAGATAAAGCCTATTTCTCCAAACAAAATGCTTTTTGATTTGTTCCTTGAACCCACCTTGTCCAATTTGATGTGGGAGTTAATTGCTACCTTGCTTTTTCCGGCAAACGTGATGCCAGTTTTGACTGAAGGTCCGAGAATTCTTTCTGCATGACTTTTTGCTGAGCTGGCAATAGCTGATCCTTGAGGCTTTTTGCTTCCTGGAGATCACGACTGTACTCGTTCATCTTGCCCAAGCGGTAATGCGCTTCCGCAAGATAGAGCAAGGCATAAATCAATCTGTCTTTTTGGCCAAGAGTTTTGGTAATTTCGTAACGCTGCTCAAACCGTTTCAAGGCTTCTTCGAATTGCGATTGGGCCATAAACAATTGCCCCAATTCTGAAATGGCCAGCGCTTCACTGAATTTGTCCTTAAGCTGAATGGATAAAGGAATCACTTTTTCATAAATTTTCTGCGCGGCGGAGTAATTTTTTAATTTCCGATTGGCGCGTGCCTGAATCACCAACACGTTCAACTCCTCACCTAAAAACCCGCTAGTTTCAAAAAAGGCGCGTACCTGTTCCGTTTCTTTCAGGCATTCATTTAACCTTTGCCCCTGCTCGACGTACATAGAGCAAAGATTACTTCGCGCCAATGCCAGGTTGTATTCACCATTGTAAGCATTGGCGGATTCCATGGCTTGATTAAAGTATCCTTCTGCTTTTTTTGTCTCCTTACTCCAGGACGAAATCATGCCAAGGCTGACCAGCCCTCTAGTAACCAAATCCTCCATCTTATTTTCTCTGGCGAGCTGTAGCGCAGTTTCGGCTTCGCTTGTTGCCTGTTGATAATCCCCTCTATAAAGTGAGTTAAAGCTCAACTGCTGAAGAATCCTGATCTGTTGATAGGGATTGGTTAACAACTTCGACTTTTCCAGCGCCAGCGTTAACTGTCCTTTTCCCTTCTCAAACTGATTCAGTCCGTGATACATCGTGCCGCGCTGAAAAAATACCTCCAGTTCTCCGGAAACACTGCCGCTATTCCTGAACAAGGTTTCGGCATTGCTGAATTCCTGTTCTGCGTTGGGTTGATCCTTCAGCCGAACGCCATAAACCACGCCGAGCCGCAAATGCGGAGCAGCATTGGTTCCATCCAGCTTGACTGCCTCTTGGAATTGCTCAATCGCCTTTTGAGGTTCATTGTTTTTTTCGTACGCACGGCCGAGATCGAAATGAGCATTTGGAAGTTCTTTAGAGGAAGCCAGTCGTAATAATTCCTGATAGTTCGTTATCGCCGCCGGATATTTTCGAGCCGCAGTGTTCAGAGTTGCTTTTAGGTATAACGAATCAGCTTTCGGAAGCACGGAAGGATCGGGCAACTGAAGATACACGCCATTCAGTTGCCGCTGCGCTTCGTTGTTGTAATCCATTTCGGTCAAAGCTTCGGCCCAGCGCGCGCGCGCAAGCATAAAACTTCCGTCGGTTTCGACAGCCTGCTTCAACGCCAAACTTGCCTGGTAATAATCACCTTCGCGCAGAAACCGGATCCCATTTTCAAACGATCTTTCCGCCGCTGGCGCATAACTGGGTTTGGCTGGCGAAAAAGGCCACATCCGCATGGCGCGAGCCACTCCTAACCCTCCAACCACTACCAACAATGCGACGACCATCGCTATCCAGCGAGCAAAAGATGACGACTTTTCCGTTTTTTGAGTCGGAATGGGCTGAATCGGAACGTCCTGGCTGCTGCTCTGTCGAAGTGCCTGTGAACTAAGGCTTTCTGAAAATCGCCGTTCATCAAGGAATGCGGTTAATTCATCTCGCATTTCACCTGCATTTTGATACCGGTCGGCAGGCTGTTTGGCCAAAGCCTTTAGAGTAATGCGTTCAATTTCCGGAAGGATTCGATCATTCAATTGCGACGGCGGAGGCGGATCGAAAAGCTGAATTTGCGCGGCAATTTCCAGCGGCGTATTTCCCTTGAACGGCCGATTGTCTGTCAAGCATTCATACAGAATCACTCCCAACGAAAACACGTCGCTTCGTTCGTCTGCCTGTTGCGAAAAGCCGCGCGCTTGTTCTGGCGATGCGTAATGCCAGGTTCCCAAAAACGTGCCCGCCTGAGTATGCTCAGCCGTCATTGTTTGTCCGTAAAAATCCTCGTCCTCGTCTGCGACAGGTTTGAGCTGTTTGGCCAACCCAAAATCCAGCACCTTCACCTGTCCTTGTTCGTTGATAATAATATTGCCGGGTTTTATGTCACGATGAATAATTTTGCGCCGGTGCGCTTCGGCTAAAGCTTCGGCTATCTGTGCAACGATCTTCAGGCGGCGGGTCAAGGTCAGTTCGCCTTCACGAAGCAGGTCGCTGAACTTTTGCCCCTCGACCAGCTCCATGACGATGTAAGACAAACCGGCTTCTTCGCCCGAATCGTAAATGGCAGCGATGTTGGAATGAACAAGCGAAGCAGCCAGGCGCGCTTC
>CAZXHW010000277.1:0-9245 GCA_964639915.1 uncultured Heliomicrobium sp. | reverse complement strand
GGGTCAAGCCGCTCACCTGGCTGCGCGCCATGACGGTCGCTTCAAAAGTTTTTACAAAAAGCT
Source organism: uncultured Heliomicrobium sp. (assembly GCA_964639915.1). Taxonomy (GTDB): domain Bacteria; phylum Acidobacteriota; class Blastocatellia; order RBC074; family RBC074; genus RBC074. Next base: position 9,182 of record CAZXHW010000277.1, on the reverse strand, counting down.
GGCGAAGAAAAAGGCGAAATCCGTCGCCAAAACCGCCGTCGCGCGCAAACTCCTCGTCAAACTCTCGATTATGCTGCGCGATCAAATCAACGCCGCAGAGTTTGACGAACGTGGCCGCACAGTTGGCAATGCTCGATAGCCACAAGGTCTGAAATGACCGTTCTCTGATAGAGCTACGCCAACCTTCTTCCCAAAGAAGTCGCGCGAAACCGTACATCAAGGGTCATCAAGCTGATCTGAAACCAGCTTGGGTTATGCCCGCAGAGATGAATGAGTGAGCCACCGGGCTTTACTCGCTGAGTCTGAACCACGTTAAACACTTTCAGACCAAACAACGAACTCGATTCAACCAATGAACTACACCGACTTGTCAAACAACACCTGCAGGAAACACTGTTGCTCCGCGACGGCAAGGCGCAGCCTGCTCATTTTTCACTTGACCCCGAAACCGTCTTTAGAGATGGCTAAATTCAAAGAATAAATTGACCCTGCAACGAATCTGGTTGTAGTGAATAAGAAGAAATGCCAACCACAAAAAGCGCAAAAGTCACAAAACGAACCTCAAGTTCTTTTGTGCTTCCTGTGCTTTTTGCGTTGAAGCTTTTGCGGATCGTAAACCGGCGCGGCTTATCATCGGCGGAGCCGTGGAACTTGGCAATGGTCTGTTGGCATGCGAATTTGGATTGGCAAAACATCTTACGGGTTTAACCCAATGCGCCGCATCAAATCGCTGAATCGAACGTCAGTTTTGATTCCTTCCAGCATCGGTTCCAGCTTGATCCACGGCATCCAGCCAGTACGTTCCTGATAGGCTTTTTCCAGCCAGTAAAAAGCCAGGTCTGTTTCGCCGATGGCAACGTGAATCATGGCCAGAAAATATGGCGGAACGTAATTGCTTTGGCCGTATTGTTCGATTCCTGCCAGCACTTGTCGTGCGGCTGCGTTTTGTCCGGCTCTGCCAAGCACAATCGCAAGAATCAAGGTTGCTATGCCTTTAGATTCAGGCCGGGTTTCGATGGAGTATTTGGAGAATTCTAGCGCTTCGTTAAATTTGCCGAGCGCGATCCAGCACATCGTTCTGTAATAAAGCGCTTTGGCAAAGGTTGGGTCCATCTGCAAGGTTTTTTCGCAATGCGCCAAAGACTCTTCAAAGCGTCCGGTGAAATACAGAAGCTCACCGAAGCTGGCGGAAATCGGAAGGGAAAGCGGGTCGAGCGATTGCGCCACGTTCAGCTTTCGAAATGCTTCTTCGAACCGATCCTGGGTGACATAAAGATAGGCGCACCATTGCGGAGCTTCCGGGTAGTTCGGATTCAATTCCGAAGCTAGCAGGAATTCACGGTCCGCACGGTCAAACTCCCAGTCGTACCAAAATAGCAGCGAAGCGTAAGCCGCGTGCGCTTCGGCCAACTGATCGTCCAACTCCAGCGCTTTCATGACAGCCATTCGCGCTTTCGGGACGAATTCGCGCGGCGGCAAGACATACACGCTTAATTGGATATAGCAAAACGCCAACCCTGTGTACGCCAGCGCATAATTTGGGTCTTTCCGGATCGCCTGGATGAAAAACTCTGCGCCCTTCCGCAATCCGTCAGGACTCCGCTGGTTCCAGCAATAGCGCCCTTTCAAATAAAGCTCGTACGCTTCCGGATTGACGGTTTGCAGCTTGGCGATTTTCTCTTCGTGGTCGCCCGTCACTTTGACGCGCAGGCTTTCGGAAATCTGCTTGGAGATGTCTTTTTCCAACTCGAAAATGTCGCCGGCCTTGCCCAATTTGCGCTGGTATTGTTCCGCCCATAACAGCGAGCCGTCTTCGGCGTCTACCAGTTCTGCTTTGATGACAATGTCTTCGCCGCGTTGAAATAAGCGACCGGCGAACACGGCTCGAACCTGCAACTCGCGTCCGACTTCCAGCGGATCGGCGTTTTTGTTTTTGAAGCGGAACACCGTGCTGCGCGCCATGACCTTCAATCCAGGCACGCGGGCTAACGTGTTAATGATGTTTTCCGTGATGCCGTCGCTCAGGTATTCGGCGTTCGGATCGTTGCCGATATTGGCCAGTGGCAAGACAGCCAGCGAATCAATCGAATCGCTGAACGCGCGGGAAGCACCAGATGACCGGCGGCTTGAACCGGAAGAAGAGCGGGTAGAAATGACTTCTGTGCCGCGCCCGGCGGTTTCCCTTCCCGAATCCCGGCTGATCGGTCTGGTTTCCAGCGAAGGCTGCTTGGTGCCGCTGTGGCTGCTTTGGCCGCTGCGATGCGAAAAGGCTTCTGCTGAACCGCTTTTTTGCCCGGAATGTCGAAGTTGCTCGGCTTCGACATCCAAGCGATGCCGCAATCGTTTCAGATCGTTCAACAGCTCGCGCGCTGTTTGGTAACGCTCGTCACGTTCTTTGGCCAGCAGCTTTGTGACAACCCATTCCAGTTCTTCCGGCGCGTCCGGCATAAAGCGGCGAATGGGCGGCGGAGCATTTTGCAATATCGAACTGAGTACGGTCGTTGTCGTTTGACCTTCAAACGGCAAACGTCCGGTACACATTTCATAAATCATGACACCCAAACTGAACAGATCGCTGCGTTCATCAATCGCTTCGCCCTGAATCTGTTCCGGAGACAGATAGCCAGTCGTGCCCGGCATCCACCACAACCCCGTCGTCGAACGCGCTGCCGAACGATCTTGCGCTGCAAGCGCCGTCGTCAATTTGGCGACCTGCGCGGCGTCCAGCGGCGTGGTTCGATAAGGATCGCTTCCAATTTCCGATCCCTCAATCAGATTTCCACTTTCAGTGAGTCGAATTTCCGCGGTGTCGGCATCCACATTCGCCGGAGCTTCCACTTTCAACGAAGATGAATCGCCAAGTTCGACCAGCATGGTGTTTTGCTCAACCAGCTTGGCCAAGCCGAAATCCAGGATCTTGACGTAGCCGTCTGGACGGATCATCACGTTTTCTGGCTTCAAGTCGCGATGCAAAACTCCGGCGGCGTGTGCTGCTGCCAGGCCTGTGACAACCTGCGTCGCCACATCCAGCACCTCTTCCATTCGCATTCGCGTGTACGCCAGATGTTCGCGTAGCGTAGGGCCTTCGACCCATTCGTTGGCGATGAAGTATTGCGTTTCGCCACTGAGCTGCGTCGAACTGACTTCGTACATCATTCGGATGTTCGGATGATTCAGCGTGGAAATGATGCGGGCTTCTTGTGACAACCGCTGCAATCGTTCGGCATCACGGGCAAAAGGCTCTGGGAGAAGCAGCAAAGCGACCTTGCGGCCAAGCTTCATATCTTCAGCCAGATAGACTTCACCAATGACACTGGTGCCAATGTGGTAAAGGATTCGGTAATTTGAAATCGTCTGTGAAAGCAAGCGATCAACCGTTGGGGATTCGCGAATCGAGTCAGTGATTGTTGAGCAGAAATTGCTCAGGCAAGATGTTAGCGGCAATTGGCTAGTCTGCCAACCCCATCTTTTGCAACAAATCCAGATAACGCTTTTCTTTGCGCAACCGATCGAAGGCTGGCTCAGATTTCAGGTACGATGCCCAGCAAAAACGCTCTTCCACGGTGGCTTCCAGCATTTGCAGTGTTCGCTCCACGTCGCCCAGTCCAGCGTAAATCAACGCCAGGAAGAACGGCGAAACATCTTTGTTGGTGGGATACGTTTGCAGATCGGCCAGGATTTCTTCCGCTGCTTCGCGGAAACCGGCGACCGCATACACATTTGCCAGCGCAGCCCGAACCAGTGAGCCGCCAGTGGTTAATTCAACGGCGGCTTTTAACTGGCCAATGGCTTCATCGTACCGGTGCAACTGTGCCAGGGTAATTCCCAAATAAAATCGGCCCAGAACGAAATTCGGGTCAATTTCAACGACTTCAAAACCGTTGGCGGCTGCTTCTTCAAACCGGCGCGCTTGATAATTGATCCAGGTGAAGCTGGCGCGAACGACCATTGTCATCGGCTCCAGTTCCAGAGCTTTTCGCTCTATTTCCAGCGCTTCGTCAAAACGGTTCCGCGCCAACAGAAAAATCGAACCGTACCAATGGTAGCCGTTCATGTAAGAAGGATTTAGCTCGATGGCGCGTTTGAATTCACGCTCTGCCGCCGCCCAATCCCAGGTAAACCAGCAGTGATACGCGCCAAGTGAAGCGTGCGGGTCAGCAAGATACTCGTCCAACAGCAAAGCCTTTTCCGCCGCTTCCCTGGCTTTGGGCATAATCACGCGCGGCGGCGCAGCGCCGTACACGCCCAGCAACGCAAAACAATCTGCCAACCCGGCGTGCGCCAGCGCATATTCGTCGTCGAGCCTGATCGCCAAATTGAAATGCTCGATGGCTTTTTTCAGGCCGGGACCAGAACGTTGGTGCCAGTAATACCGCCCCTTCAAATAATGCTGATAGGCTTCGGCGTTGTCCGTGTAACGGCGGGTCAATCGCTCGTGTTGCTCTTCGTTCAGCTTCAATTTCAAATGCTCGCAAATTTCCCGCGCCAGCTCCTGTTCAATGCTAAACAGATCATCGAGTTTGCGTTGATACTGCGCGCCCCAGATTTGCGAACCGTCGCTGGTGTCAACCAACTCGGCTTTGACCACCAGATTGTCGCCAAGCTGATAAATCCGGGCGCTAAGCACCGCGCTGGCGTCCAATTCGCGGCCAATTTCCCAGGCGTCTGCGTCGCGATTGCGATAGCGAGCAACCGTGCTCCAGGCTTTGACGCGCAATTGCGGCAAACGCGAAAGATTGAAAATCAAACTTTCGGGAATTGCTTCGCTCAGATAAACCATATCCTGCCCACTGCCTGCGTTGCTGAATGGCAACACCGCCAGCGAATCCAAGGCGCGACCGCTACGGGAAAGCCTTTGCGAACCGGAACGCACTCTGCCCGAATCAGCCAGCCCTGCTCCAGAGTCTTGGGAGTGACCGGAATCCGAAGGAATTGACGATGAAGGAGTAAACGGCGCTGTTTGAAAAGGAGAATCTTCAGCCGGGGCGAATTCGCCGCCTATTTGCAGCCGTTTCTGCAATCGCTTCAAATCGTTCAGCAAGCCTTTGGCGGATTGGTAGCGATCTTCGCGTTCTTTGGCCAAAGCTTTTGACACAATCCATTCCAGTTCCACCGGAAGGTTTTGCACGAAACGCGCCAGCGGCAATGGTTCACGATCCAGAATGGCCACCAACATATCGCCCGTACTTTTGCCTTCGAACGGAGCGCGACCAGCGATCATTTCATACAGCACAATGCCGAAGCTGAAAATGTCGGTTCGCACATCCACTTTCTGTCCGCGAGCCTGTTCCGGCGACATGTAACTGACGGTTCCCAGAATTACTCCGGGACTGGTGTTTGGCGCTCCGCCCGCGCCCGGAATGGTCGCGAATGGATCATTTAATCCTCCGGCCTGGGTTTCCGCCTGCGTCACCGTCGGATCGTAGCTGCGAAAGAAACTATTTTCCGTCAGCTTGGCCAAGCCAAAATCCAAGACCTTGACGTATCCATCCGGCCGCACCATCACGTTTTCAGGCTTGATGTCTCGATGGGCGATGCCTTCGCCGTGTGCGGCAACCAGCGCGCTGACCGCTTGAATTGCGACCTCAATCGCTTCTTCCAACCTCATTCGTCCGCCAGCGATTTTCTGTCGCAGCGTCAGCCCTTCGACAAACTCCATGACGATGAAGTGAACGCCGCCCAGTTCAGTTTCCGTCTGACCAACTTCATAAACGGTCAAAATGTTCGGATGATTCAGCTTGCTGACGGATTTGGCTTCCTGTGTAAATCGGCGAACGCGTTCAGGGTCTTGAGTAAAGCGCGAAGGCAACAGCTTAAGCGCTACGCGACGGCCAAGCTGCGTGTCTTCGGCCAAATACACTTCGCCCATGCCGCCTGCGCCGAGCTTTGAAAGGATTCGGTAATGCGAAATCGTTTGCGGAATCACGATGAAAATGTGGCTAATTCAAGTGTTGGAATTTTCGGGGCAAATTTATTGGCAGTTGGGAACAACTACCGAATTCATCACTGGGTTGACGGCGTGCATCTTACCCCAGTTCAGCAATGAAGTCTGCCAAGTCGCGAAATTTTTGCTACAGTGGCGACCACATGAATAACCAAACCTGGAAAGTAACTGCCGCCGATGAGGGCGTGCGACTGGATAAATGGCTAGCTGCGGCTGAACGCATGGGTTCAAGATCGAAATCGCTGTCGGCGATTGAAAAAGGCAAAATCTTCGTCAACGAAGTCGAACAATCTACCATGGACGCCGGGCGGCGAATGGTTCCAGGCGAAACCGTTCGCCTGTGGATGGACCGTCCAGGCAGCAGCGAGCGCCGCTATACCGAACGCCGCGAAGCCGGGCTGCACATTTTGTACGAAGATTCTTCACTGCTGGTGGTCAATAAACCCGCCGGATTGTTGGCGGTTCCGCTGGCTTCGCAACCCGACGAACCTTCCTTATTCAATCAGGTCAAAAACCATTTGCGCTCTGGCAAGCGCGATCCCTTTGTTGTTCACCGCATAGATCGGGACACTTCCGGGCTGGTTATTTTTGCCAAAACCGGCGACGCGCAGTTCAAATTGAAAGCGCAATTCGAGCGACGAGAGGCGGAACGAATTTATCTGGCCGTCGTTCACGGCACGCCACAACCAAATTCGGGAATGTGGAAGGATTTGGTCGAATGGGACAAGGAAGAATTGAAGCAGCAGGAGGCGCAGGTAAAGACGCGCACAGCCAAAGAGGCTGTCAGCCGTTACAAGGTGTTGAAGACGTTCAAGGATGCCAGCTTGATCGAAGTCCGTTTGGTTTCCGGCAAGCGCAACCAGATTCGCATTCAGGCCGGGTTACGAGGTCATCCGCTGGTCGGCGAGCGAATGTACGTTTATGAAAGCGCCCCGGAAAAGAAAATCGAATTTACCCGGCAGGCGCTGCACGCGCACAAACTGAGTTTCAAACATCCCGCGACCGACAAGCCGATGACTTTTGAAGTGCCCTTACCCGATGATTTAGAAGCTCTTCTCGAAAAGCTTGGTTCCGAAGGGATAGCACCGCGTGAAATTAAGCTGAAGCTGAAATAATCGTGATCAAATTTAGAACCGGTTGCCGCTAAAATCCGCTTCGCAAACCCAGTCGTTTGATCACCTGTTGGGCGATGTCTCGCCCCGCCCAATCTACATAAACCTGATCACGCGAACCGCCCAACGGCGGTGCACCCAGTCCCCCCGGCTGCCTGGGATAGCCTGTACCAATGGCGACGGATCTGCCCGTCTTCGGTTCAAAAACGGTGAAGCGCATATCCAACCCGTTCATGCTTCCCATCCCCATGCGGTCGTACACCAGCTCAATCCAGACGACGTAGGTGTTTTCGCTCTCTTTCGCCGCTTTCATGGCATCGCTGCGATGCTGATTGCGTTCGGAACTAAGCTGGATGGCTTTCAATTCCCGTTTCAATTCGTTCAAACAGCCTTCGCGGGCAACATCGGCGTAATACATGGGAACTTCGATGTCTGTCATCGCTGTCGAAACCTGAATCGCCTTCCCTTTCTCCTTTTCATTCTCCTTGGGCTTTTCGGCAACCACTTCCGGCTCCGGTACGGTGCGCGTTTCAGGGTTATTGACTCCCTGCACGACAGGCTGCGGATCGGCTTTCTTCTGCTTCCGACCCGATTGACCAGCGGCAACGGCTCCAAGCACAAGCAGACAGCTAATTAACATGGCTAGCGACTTTGCATGAATTCGCATAACGATTCCTCCTCGATTGAGCTTATTGAATATACAAGCGGATTATAAGCTGGGGATGGTTTAGTAGATGACGGCTAAATCCCGAAAGCTGAACCCGCTATTTAATTGCAGAAGCTGGATAGAATTGAGCGGATTTTTCGGAAACATTATTCCTGATGTGCTTCCGCATAAATCCTCAAAGCAGCATTGATGCGTTGCTGGAACTCAGAGCCTTGCGACTCAAACCATTTTAGAACGTCGGAGTCAACGCTCAAGGTAACTGGGACTTTCTTCTCAGGCATTCGCAATTGTGCAGAGCCGAAAAATTCATCGTCCAGCGATGGAATGTCTGAAGTATCAATATCTTCATCATCCATTCGGTCAATGCGTGCCCAGTCCGTCTCGGAGTGCTTCTTCAAATTTTTCCCGTTCATGTTTTAGCGCCTTTCGTAAAGAAATAATCCGAACTGTATTTTCTGCTGGCTCGGTAAAAACAACAACGACAACCCGGTTGCCAAGAAAGCCGACTCCAACCCAACGGTCTTCCCCATAATCTTCTCTGGTATCGAGTCGGGCGAGCATTGGAGATTCAAAAATTTCCCAGGCATCTGAAAAATCAAACCCATGCTTGCGCAGGTTCTCATTGTTTTTATTTTCATCCCAATCAAACTCCACAACGAACCCCTTCCGAACTTTATGGTTTGGTTCTGCTCTAATTTTCTTGAGCCTCCCCATCTCTCAGGCTCGGGAAAGCATTGCCTAAAGTTGGGCACACAAACGATTGCGACTTTCTTTGAGCGTGAATATACTCCCGCTCGTTCCACAGCGAAACCGACAGCGCCCCAATCTGATTTTTCGAGGAGAGAGTGAAACCAAAATCGGACGCTCTCATCGGCCGCTGCGTCGGTCAGGCGGAACTCGGATTGGAAGATCGAATTACCACCGATAAACGATCTATTCACAGATAGCTTTCAGTGCAGTCTGGATTATCTATCAGTGGATCGAACGATCTACGAATAGTCACAACGATCTATTAGCACATAGGCGATATGCAGCCTAATTCATGTTATGCCCCTTAGATATGCGCAGTGTCATTATGATTACGAATGTAGAGAAAGAGGTTATACCGAAAATTTACGATCACCTTACCCCAGAAGATGATCCTACATTTTGGGCTATTGCGACTTACACACTTTTGGGCGACACCTTTTTATTCATGACGCGCGAGTTTCATAAACACAATATTTTTGTTCGGTTGGGCGCTTGTTCTCATTGGCAACGACCACATCAAACACGGCTTACCGCCGCAGGTGGTTTTGCCTATCCTGCGGGTTATGATAACTCAGGAGTATGTCTGGAAGGGCTACCTGAATATGATTGGGAAATCAGGCTGCACTGGAATTACGATCTTGATGATTGGGTTCTGACAGATAAATTTTTCGGCAAGCGAAAACTGATCCGACGATTTGCGCTACCGACT